>CAYSVE010000181.1:0-9454 GCA_964434365.1 uncultured Anaerolineaceae bacterium
GCGGATAGACAAAACCATCACGGATATCAAGTGCAGAGTCAACGACATCATAGCGCCAGGGTACATCACTATGCATGACTTCTTGTATCAAGAAATTGCTGGTACTGAAGCCAAAATGAATGCTGACCATTGTCGCCAACGGACCCAGCGGATTGTGTGGTGCAACTGATATGTAGTAGGTTTCCGCCATGGAGGCAATCTTTTTGATCTCGGATATGCCACCACAGTGACAAACATCTGGTTGGATAACGGCACACGCTCGTTTTTCCAGTACTTCACGAAATTGAAATCGGGTAACGAGTCGTTCACCCGTTGCCACAGGGAAGGGCAATGCCCGCGCCACTTCAACCATTGCATCGACGTTTTCTGGCTGGCAGGGTTCTTCGAAAAACCAGGGGTTGTACTCTGCCAGTGCCTGACCAAATTGAATTGCCATCGCAGGGGTAGTTCGGCCATGAAGGTCGATCATAATATCCACATCATCCCCCACAGCATCGCGGACGGCAGCCATTAGCCGACGGGCATTTTGTATTTGCTTTCTGCCGTCTAGCAGTTCTGAACGAGGAACTGCCAGAATCTTGAGCGCTGTAAAGCCCTGCGCTACATTCTCACGGGCACGCTCATAAAATGTTTCTGCGGTTGCTTCGTTGTATACAGCATTTACATCGCCACCGCCTAAGTGTGCATACATGCGCACATAATCGCGCACGCGCCCACCGATGAGTTCGTATAGCGGCACCCCAAAATCTTTTGCTTTAATGTCGTGCAATGCCTGATCTATGCCGCTTATTGCGGACATAGCCACCACACCACCTTTAAAGAACTGTTGCCGATACATGATCTGCCAGATGTGTTCAATGCGATGTGGGTCCTCCCCGATGAGTAACTTGCCAATGTCCTCCACCGCTCCGACGACCGCCCGGGTTTTCCACTCTAATGAGGCCTCCCCCCAACCAATCAAACCAGGTTGATCCGTCTCTACTTTAACAAAAACCCAATTTCGCATTTGCGCATTCACAATAATTGTTGAAACTGCTGTGATTTTCATAAATTAATTTGCCTCAACGTTATTCGTCCCCAGCGCTCATAGTGCGATAGAGCACAACACTGGCAGCAATAATAAAGCCCTGCAGAAAAAACTGTGCGCCGGGAGGAACCCGGACAATATTGGTGAAACTATTCAAAGTGGTGATGAATAAGGCACCGCCCACACTGCCGGCAATGGTGCCTATCCCGCCACGTAAGCTGGCACCGCCCACGACGGCAGCCGCAATTGAGGTGAATAAAAATTGTTCACCAATCCCCAGGCTGGGTAGATTGATATACGCCGTAAGCAGTAAGCTGCCCAGCCCTGCCATTAAGCTACTTAACACATATGCGGAGATCAAGATTTGGTTGACCTGCACGCCCATCTGGTGTGCGGCAGTGGGGTTAGCACCAACCGCATACAACCGACGACCGAAAATCGTCTTTTGCATAATCCACCCCATAATGAGGGCAGCAATTAACCAGTTGATCGTACTAAGCGGAACGCCCATGAAATATCCCTGCCCCAGTTCAGCGAAGCCCGCCGTGACTGATCCACGAGGGATGCCTCCCGTTACAACCAGCGCAATACCAAAGAGGAGCGAATTCATTGCCAGTGTGACGATGAGAGGCGTAATGCCAAAAAGCGTGATGAGGACACCATTTACCAGCCCCACGAAAACACTCAGGAACAGGCACAATGCCACAGCCGGAATTACTCTTTGCGGGTCGCCATCCATCGAAAGCGCCAGCACAATGTTGATGAGCGTAACAACCCCCGCAACCGATAGATCAATCCCACCTGTTAACAGCACGATTGTCTGTCCGATAGTTACCATACCGAGGAAAGCAGTTACCTGAAGGATATATGACATCTGATTTAACGAAAACATCCCCGGTGTAATCAGTCCCGAAACGATGTACAGGATGATGACAGCAATCCAAACGGGTCCGATTCGTGTGATTGTTGATTTGAGTTTATTCATTTCTATGATCTCATTTGCTTAAACCACAGCCGCAGCCTGTTAAGTATGCTGCTTTCTCGGAAGGAATATATACCCACGGCGAGCAGTGTCAGCGTACCAATCCAGATATACTGGTAATAGGACGATACCTGAAGCTGGTTCAAAGCGCTTTGAACCTGAATAATCAGGATGCAGCCTGCCAATGTGCCGATGAGTGAGCCTTTTCCGCCGAAGATGGATGTTCCCCCCACAACAACTGCTGTGATTGCTGCCAGCGTAAAGCTCGTGCCTGCCTGTGGGTCACCGCTGCCAATCCGAGCGGCAAGGACCAACCCCGCAATGGTTGCCATGATGCCGCTGAATACATACACACCGAGGCGAATCGTTTGCACAGGGAGACCAGAAACGACCGCCGCTTCTTCGTTTGAGCCGACGGCATAGAGTGCGATTCCAATTCTGCTACGAAGCAATAACACTTCGCCAATAATGAGCAGGATGAGCGTGACGACAAAAACAACAGGAATGAGTTCGATGCGCCTCGTAACGGCGATGGCAAACCCGGAATCAATACTCCCTCCGGGTGACGGTCTGACCACAAGCGCTAATCCGAAGACCATTGAATAGCTGGCAATGGTTGCGATCAGGTCAGGTATTCGGAAATAACGGATCATCAATCCATTTGCTAAACCAATGGTCACACCCACGAGCAAACACACCAGAATGCCACCGACCAACCCTAACGGTGCGTCGGCAACAATCAAAAAGGATGCGATGGCAGTGGTCAGGCTCATCGTCGGTCCGACTGACAGGTCAATGCCACCAATCAAAATGGTCGCCATCATGCCGATTGAAACTAACGCCAACGGTGCGACCTGTATCGCCATGTTGCTCAGATTGCGCGGACGTAAAAAATACTCGGATTGCTGCTGCGTGATGAGGGCAAGGACGATGATGACCAGCAGCACAAGGGCGGCACTAATCCAACGCTGGAACATCCAATTTCTTGGGGCGTATGTTTGCGATCCTTCCAGGGATGCTGTCGTTTCACGGTCGTCGGTGGCTTTAACTGCACTGCCGATAATTCGTTCCTCGGTTGCTTCCTCGGCGGATACCTCATCAACAATGCGCCCATGCGACATGACAAGAATCCGATCACATAAACCGATCATTTCAATCACATCAGTGGAAAGAATCAGTATGGCAGCGCCATCGGCGGCAAGCTGACGCATGATACGATATAGGGCGAGCTTTGTTCCGACATCAACGCCCTGTGTGGGTTCATCAAAGATGTACACAAGCGGTTCGGAGATCAACCATCGCCCGACAACAACCTTTTGCTGATTGCCACCGCTCAAAAATTGAACTTTGTAGTCGATATCGGAAGGTTGAATGCGCAGCCGATCCAGCACCATCTCGGCTGCCTCATTCTCTTGCGTGGCACTCATGACACTGCGCTGGCTGAGTTGGGGCAGGTGAGGCAGAATCACATTCCGTTTGATGGTGTGTGGCAAGAAAAGCGCTTCTCTACGGCGATCACTGCTGAGGTAAACAATACCACTATTTATCGATTCCGTCGGCGATGTGGTAGTTACGGTTTGACCTCTGACTCTGGTTTGTCCCTGTGTGGGCAGCAAACCGGCAATCGCCCTCGCGACTTCAGTTTGTCCGTTCCCCTGGATACCACCCAAACCGATGATTTCCCCTCTTTTCAACGAAAAGGAAACGGTCTCAAATTTACCGGGGCTGGTCAGGTTGTCGATTTCAAGCTGCGGTTCATCGGTGGCAGTATCTTTTGGTGGGAATGCCATAGAGATGTCACGCCCAACCATTAGTTTGACGAGCGTATCTTCTTCTAAGTCACTGTTTACGGGCAGTGTATCGACCACCTCACCGTCCTTCATAATCGTGACGCGATCCGCTAAGGTGAGGACTTCTGGCAGGCGATGAGAGATAAAGATGATACTGTGACCTTCGGCACACAGCGTGCGAAGAATACCGAACAGGCGCTGTACTTCGTTGGGGTCTAGGCCGGTTGTGGGTTCGTCAAAAATCAGGATGTTGGCATCCAGATTAAGTGCCCGCGCAATTTCAACGCTCTGACGATCTGCAAAGGAGAGGTCGCGCACCAGTTGATGGGGATCGAGTTCAAGCCCCAGCCTGTTGAGCAGTTCGTGGGAACGTGCCTCCATCTGTGAGCGCTTAATCAAACCCAGTCGGGTTGCTTCCTGCCCCAGGCCGATGTTCTGAACAATATCAAGGTCATCAACCAGGCGTGTATCCTGGTAGACCATTCCCACGCCCATTTGATGCGCAGTGGCAGGTGACTTGAGCCTTACCTGCTGCCCGTTCATCAGAATTTCGCCTTCATCGGGTTGGTAAACCCCCGCCATGATACGCATCAGGGTAGATTTACCCGCACCATTTTCCCCAACCAGTCCATGAATCTCGTTGGGGAGTACATCAAAAGAAACCTTTTTTACTGCAGCGACAGTTCCGAATGACTTTGAAATATTTTTAACTTCCAGGAGTGCATTAGGCATCCAGAAACCTCTTTACGATTCTGCAATAATGGTACAGGGGGCGGCATCCATTTGATGCAACCAGGTAGGGATCACAAGCACCCGCTTTAAATCCTCTTGTGTCAGGTCATGGTCGATTTTTACGTCCTCAATCAAGAAAATGTAGCTTCCGCGCCCGGTAGTGCCCAACACTTCTTGATGAAACGCAATGCCTTCATCCATGTGCATGTACGCATTGGCTGACGGAATATCCATTGCCAGACCACGCAACGTTGAGCTTTCCGCCATCAGAACGTCCGCCGCATTAGAGTGAAACCCCGGCGCCTGTTTGCCATAGCGTTGTGGTTCAGTATCACGATACTTTCTGAATCCGGTACGAATTAGGAGTAAATCTGCCTGTGCAAATGCATCGGCGAAGGGTCGCAGATCATCTCTTGTGATTAATTCGGCATCTGTTTTCGGAATGTCGATGAGGAGGGGATTGTCGAATATGAATTCATGGATAGGGATGTCAGTTAACGTGGGGCCATCCTGCCAGAAATGAAAAGGGGCATCGATATGCGTGCCATTGTGGTTAATCGTGGTGATTTCAAACCAGTTGGCGACACCGCCCTCGGCGATAGAAGACAACTGCTTAACGGTAACGGGCGGGTTTTCTCCGAATGTGGGGGTGTTGGAACCAAGTGGATAAGAAAGAAGCTTTATCATTTGAGTGTGCCTTCGTTTATCCAACATAACAGGACGGTTGGGTTTCCAACCATCCTGTTTGTTTCGACGCGAGAACTAATCGGTGCTTTCTACTTCTTCGGATGCTTCGGCATCTTCCCCGAAAATCTCCAGCAGAACATCTTCTGGCAGCGGAGTATCGAAGAACACTGAATCGGGGTAGTTTTCATTGTAGTAATCGGCCCAGTTATCGGTTGTAATCGGCACCGGATCAATGAAATTCAGACGCGCTGTTTCCTCACCACGCAGGATGCTCAGCGTCACACGAAGCGCAATCACACTTTCCCAGGTTGGTTCAGAAATCAGGAAGAAGTTCAGGGTAGATTCGTCCTGGCCGTTGTCATTGTACAGGCTCAAAACACCATGATAATCATCACCGGTAACGGGCACCATATCGCGGTTTGCTGCCAGCATTGCCTTAAGTGCGCCAGTTGCGACCTGACCACCATCTGCCCAGATGCCGTCGATCTCAGGATTTGCCGCCAACAGGTCACTCATGATGACGCGGGCACGGTCTTCTTCCCAGTAAGCATCGCGGAAGGTGATAACTTCGATACCGCCCTCGGTGATGATTGGCTCTGCTGCACCCCATGCGGTTGCTGTGTAGGAGTTCCCCGGTAGGCCACCCAGTGCAACAATTTGTGAGCCTTCATCAAGCGTTTCTACAAGCCATTCACCCCAACGTTCCCCTTTGCGTGCCGGGTCAACGCCGACGTAAGCCGTGTAATCCTCACCTTCAACGGGCAGGTTAAACGGCACAACAGCAATACCCAGGCTCATCGCTTCGCGTAGGACTGGCAGCAGTGCTGTACCAGAATTCGGGATAACCATGATGGCATCAACTTCCTGAGCAATCAGGCTCTCGATGTCGTTAATCTGCTTGGTGACATCTCCCTGACCATCCAACACGATGAGTTCTTCGATGTCTTCGTGATTTTCAATCTCTATTTCCAGCGACGCCAGCATCATACGCCGCCAGGAGTTACCCGAAAAGCCATTGCTAAAACCGATGCGATACGGCCCCTCTTTAGCATAGCTTGCGACATCAACCTCACCTTCGGTTTCGATGGCGATATTGGCATAGTAGTCTTCTGCTGCATCATCCTGGGCACCAATGGCGGTGACCAGCACCAGTGATAGAACAATCAGAAGAATTCTCACCAGTGTTCTGGAGTTAAGTTTAAACATTTCAGGATTTCCTTATCTTGTAAGTTTTATCTGGTAGTGGTTGCCAGTAAATCTGGCAGACGACATAAGCTATACATTGTTTTTATGGATTATAGGCAGCACACTCCTCAAAATTATGTCCTGTTCGGCATTCATCGTTTTGCTGTCGTAAAACGATGTCTTATATTCTGGTACAGCCGTTTGGATTGTGATCTTCGTCGTTCGTATGTGGCATACCAGAATTATCAGACGAATTGGAATGTCGGGCGAATACACCCATGTTCAAGCTCTATTGAGTGTGTAGCAGTATCTTTTCAATATCTTCTACACTGCGGTCGATAAGTTTATGCGTCGCTTCTCTCGACGCTTGCGCATTTCGTGTGGTTATTGCCTCAACGACATCGGAATGTAGGGATAGGGTATTTGCTGGCCCGCCGGGAATTTGAACAGTAATCTTCCGGCTTGCCTGCAAAGCAAGCCGTAGAGTAAGTGCCAATTGTTCAAGTAACTCGTTATGGCAGGCTTTGAAGATTGCTTCATGGAAGCTTAGATCAGCTTCAATATAGGTTTCACTATCATGGATGCTGTTTTCGAGGATTGCATATCGTTCTCGTATGAGACGAATATCGTCGTCTGTGGCACGGATTGCGGCGAGTTCTGCCGCTGTGATTTCAATAGAGCGCCGAACTTCTACGACCTGACTTAGAAATTCGCGGGTTGGACCGCTGTTGTATTGCCAGCGGAGCACATCAAGGTCTAACAGATTCCAATCGGCACTGGGGCGAACGCGTGTTCCACGGCGGGGGCGTACTTCAATCAGTCCTTTGTCCGTGAGGACTTTCATGGCTTCTCGGATGACTGTACGGCTGACGTTTAATTCTGTTTGAAGCTTATCTTCGTTGGGCAGATTTTCCCCGACGGTGATTTCGCCGGCAACAATTTTCTCGCCAAGTATATTGACGACCTGGCGTGGGAGGCTGGTTGCTTTGGGATTGGCTAAAATATTTCTGGTCATGAAAAAAAATCTTCTGGTTGAAAATATTTCAAGCAGCACTATTCATACTATGATAGTATGAATAAGGCGGTTGTCAAGTTTGGTGTGTATTGTCACAATAGAAATACTCGATTCCTCGGCTATGCCCGATTCCTTTTTGTGCTTATGCACTCCCTCATAATAATAAAAGGCAAATTTCTATGAAGATTACTGATGTTGAGTTATTCAGAGTGCCCCCGCGCTGGTTATTTTTAAAAATGAAAACTGAAGATGGACTAACCGGATGGGGAGAACCCATCGTAGAAGGGCACACGGGAGCAGTGGAAGCTGCCGTACAGGAGGTGAAAGAATATTTGATCGGCGCTGATGCCAACCGCATCGAAGATATATGGCAGGTTTTGTACCGTGGGCGCTTCTACCGAGGCGGTCCCGTACTGATGAGCGCGATTGCTGGTATAGACCAGGCTTTGTGGGACTTAAAAGGTAAGCGCCTGGGTGTGCCCGTATATGAAATGCTGGGTGGCAGGGTGCGCGATCGCATTCGTGTTTACACATGGATTGGTGGTGATCGTGCGGCTGATGTGGCACAGGCAGCACTAAACAAAAAGGAGCAGGGGTTCACTGCAATCAAAATGAATGCAACCGAAGAGCTGAACTATGTTACGACGCACGACGTGGTCGATGAAGTGGTTCAGCGTGTGGCAAGCGTACGCGAGGCGTGTGGGGCTTCGTTTGGCATCGGGGTGGATTTTCGTGGGCGTGTTCATCGTGCTATGGCGAAAATCATCGCCCGTGAGCTTTAGCCTTACCGACCATTGTTCATTGAAGAACCCGTCCTGCCAGAGCATGATGACGCACTGCGCGTGATCGCCAACCACACCACCATTCCGATTGCAACAGGAGAGCGCCGCTACTCGCGATGGGATTTCAAGCATTTGTTGCAAAACGGGGCGGTCGATATTATCCAGCCGGACGTGTCACACGCGGGGGGGATCTCGGAGACCATGCGGATCGCGTCTATGGCGGAGGCTTACGATGTGGCGATTGCACCACACTGTCCACTGGGGCCCATCGCACTGGCAGCGTGCTTACAGGTTGACGCCGTTGCGCATAATGCCTTCATACAGGAGCAGAGCCTTGGCATTCATTATAATGCCGGCAATGATCTGCTGGATTACCTTGTAGATGCGAGTGTCTTTGCCTACCATGACGGTTTTGTGCAAATTCCCGATGGCGTGGGGTTAGCGATCGAAATCAACGAGGAATTCGTGCGCGAGCAAAGCAAAATGGGTCACAACTGGCAAAACCCCGTCTGGCGTTATGAAGATGGTTCGGTTGCGGAGTGGTAACCTGATGACAACATCACATGAAATGATTGAACAGGTAACAACGCACCGCCCGATTGTAATCGGGCGTGGAGGCTATACGCTGGGGGAGTATCAGCATCAGCATATTGCGCAGGTTCTCTTTAGGCATACCTGCCCCAAAATGCCAATTTATCGGGCCGAAACCACCGCCTGAGACATCGTTCTGCACCCATTCACTCAATGTGTTTTCTTCTGCGTTTCTTGACAAACCGATTCTTCATGAGTACAGTATGAACGTTCATATGAACGTTCATGTAGGCAGGGTGCCCATGGCAGAGTCAGCTAAAAAACGCTCCACCATGAAAGATGTGGCAAAACGTGTTGGGGTGTCTGTGCAGACTGTTTCGGCTGTCATCAATCAGAAAGAGGGTATCACTGAGAAAACTCGTGAACGGGTATTGCGTGCGGTCGAAGAGTTAAACTACAGACCCTACTCAGTTGCCCGCAGCCTTCGCACAGGCCAATCGCACACACTGGCGTTACTCATTACTGATATTGCCAATCCATATCTGGCCAGCATCGTGAGTACCGCAGAGGAATATGCATATCAGCATGGCTATACGCTAACCGTCTACAACACGCACGAGTTGCTCGTCAATTGTGATATGATAAAAAAGCATCAATACGGAAAAAACTAGGCCCAGTACGAAAAATCATACGGCTATAAGCAGCACGATCAATTAATATGCG
>CAYSVE010000182.1:0-9450 GCA_964434365.1 uncultured Anaerolineaceae bacterium
GAGCACGAGGTTCTGGCCACTTTTTCGGCCAATCGCCGCGACAGTTTCGTCGAGAAACGCCCCGACGACGATCACACCATCAATCTGGTTATCCAACAGCATCACGGGGAGGCTTTTCGTACGGCTATGTTCATCGACTTCGATGTTCGCGTACATCAGGCTAATGTTTTGTCGGCTGCATTCGCGTTCGGCACCGGCGATGATGTGGGAGTAGAACGGGTTCATCGCGAGGGGTTCGTCGTTGCGCCGCTTGGTCAGCAACCCGATCGTCTTGATGTCCGAGGATAGGGGAACATCGATCGTAACCTTGGCACGATACCCAACTTCCTCGGCGGCAGCAAGCACGCGCCGACGCGTGTGTGTCGAGACGCCTGGTTTATTATTCAGTACCTGCGAAACGGTACTCAAGGCGACGTCGGCTTGTTTGGCCACATCGCGGAGGGTGGGTTTCTTAGCCATAAATGTGCAATTCCAAAATTTTTTGTTCGCATAAATCGTACAGTTTCGCGAACAAACTTAGCTTAACGTTGAATAAGACGGATGTCAAGCGAATTGCGCAGTTGGCAGGTATACCATTCTTGGCCGGGCAGAAATCGAGGTGAGGTCCGACAACGCTGGGGATAGTGGGGCGGGGCCGTTCGATGGCTAGCTGGAAGAATGTGCTACACGCCCCCGGCCCCACTTGGCGAATTGCCTGCTGCTTGCCTCACCCAAATCGGCGACCCCCAGGCCCAGTGGCCGTTCTTCTGCCTCACGCGGACGTAGTACCAATCGCGCTGCTGACTATTCCCGTATAGCGTTCGCTGGAATTCGGCGCGGTAGGCACTGCGTGGCACCGCCTGATGAAAGTAATACGCCGCAGACACGAACCCGCCAAGGTAGTTGGCACGCGGACCGGCCAGCAAATCTGTGATGGCGATGTCGACGGCTTGGCCGTTGATTGTGCCCACAAAATGGGTTTGCGGATTTGCGTCCACCTCGAAGCACATACCCTGTGTGCTGGCTGTCGTCGTGGTGGGGTTGCCCCATGTGCGCGTGGTGAACGCGACGGCGTTTGGCCCTACCCACTGCCAATCGCTGAACGCGTATTTCTCTTCGTCGTTGCTCTGGGGTGCCACAACCTCGTGCCCGCGAAAGCGCGGCTCGACATCGCGCAATTCGCCATCTTCGATACGTAGTGCCACGTTCCAATCGACGTTTTCGTTGCGCTCGCCCCAGCCAACTTCCAGGTAGACCTTCAGTGGTTGTTCGAAGGGGTCTGGCTGGGTTTCGAAATCGGGGTTCCAGCGATGCACGACCCGGTTGTTGTGCAGCACCTCGACGTAATCGAGCGCATCGCCGCCTTCGACAGCGACAGAAATATTGCGCGTGCTCGCAGCCGGGGCAATCGCGCCCATCGGCTGGCCGTTCAACGAGAATGCAAGCCGAATGCGATCACCGGTGAGGGCGTAGGTGCGGCGGTTGCGAAGCGCGTCCCATACCCCATCGCGCGTGAGTGCCGCGGCCCACACGCCCACTTTGCCATGACCATAGCTGCCAGGGTGCGCACTGTGATGATCTGTCGAGCCGACGACGCCCACAATGTGCCCCCGCGCCAAGCCGTATTGCAGCGTGCTTTGCCAATCCCGAGGTCCCATCGTGTGCAGGTATGGATAGCCGGTCGTGGGGCTTTCCGACGCCCCGTGCATGGACATAACTTCCACCACAGAAATGAACTCGGGGTCGAACGCTTCCCAGTTTATGCCCCGATAACCTGCCTTATAGCCGATGTGATGGGGTATCAACATCGTGTCGATGCCCCTGTCGGCATAGTCGCGCAGGCGTTGGCGCATTTCTGCCATATCGCTCGCGCGGATGACCGCACCCTCGGTGCCTTTGAAGTACACGTTATGGTCGCCATAGCGGTTCGAATGCCACTCGAAACCGAGGAACGTCACGAATTCATCATCGCGGTGATGCGCCGCAACCATCTCCTTGACGCGGTCCCACTGTTCGGCGGTGCGTGCGAAGCCTTTTTTGTGGTAATCCACCAGGCTTGCCAGCCGAGGCTCGCCTTCGGGGATGTCGTGCCAGTGCGCATGAACCGTCACACACACGAAGTCTAGTTGTAGTCGGGCGTTGCGGTAAGCATCCTCGATGGAGCCGTGGGCATAGCCGATGTTGCAGTGGTTATGCAAGTCGCCGTAGTAGACGTCTAAGTTTTCGTAAGGAAATGACATATCGATGCGCTTTCATCGCCGGGGGAGCAGCGTAAAACAGAAGCAAGCGCAGGGGTCCACGCCATCGGTGAACCCCTGCGATGCTGTTACCACGCGTAGGCTTCGGGGGCGGTGCCGCCCGGCCCCGGCCATATTTCGTTCAGCTTGCCGAGTTGTTCGTCGTCAAGCGTGATGTCGAGCGCGGGCAACGCGCCAGCAAACTGGTCGATCGTGCGCGGGCCGATAATCGGCGCGGTGACGACCGGGTTGTGCAAAAGCCAACCCAGCGCGATGTCGCTTGGGGCCGCGCCGCTTGCCGCACAGAACGCCTCGTAAGCCTCGATCTGTGGGCGATGGGCTTCGATGGTTTGCTGCATCCGCTCGGTGCGGCGACGGTCGCCGTCGTCGTTGAGCACGCCGCCCAACAGCCCACCACCCAACGGGCTCCACGGGATGAGGCCGAGGCCGTAGTCCTCGCAGGCTGGTATCACTTCTAGCTCCACCGTGCGCTCGTTGAGGCTGTACTTGCTCTGCTCGGATACAAGGCCCATGAAGTTACGCTTGGCGGCCTGTTCGTTGGCCTTCGCGATGTGCCACCCCGCAAAGTTACTGCTACCGACGTACAATATCTTCCCAGCGGTGACGAGCTGCTCCATCGCCTGCCAGATCTCCTCCCAGGGGGTGGCACGGTCGATGTGGTGCATCTGGTACAGGTCGATGTAATCGGTGCCGAGGCGTTTGAGGCTGGCCTCGCATGCGCGGCGGATGTTCAGTGCAGAGAGCTTGCCCTCGTTGGGCCACGGTCCCATATCGCCATACAGTTTCGTCGCAAGCACGACCTTCCCGCGGCGTCCGGTGCCGTTTGCGAACCACCGTCCCATAATCTCCTCGGTGTGGCCGTGATGGCTGCCAACCCCACCCCAGATGCCGTATCGATTCGCAGTGTCGAAGAAGTTGATGCCCGCTTCGAGCGCCATATCCATGATTTTGTGGCTGTCTTCTTCGGTCGTGCGCGGGCCGAAGTTCATCGTGCCCAGGCACAGGCGGCTCACACGGAGACCGGTGCGTCCCAGGTTTGTGTATTGCATGTTGTCACGCTCTCCAAAGTGTTTTTCGGTGTTCAGTCCAGCATTCGGCAACTATCTCGACGCGACGCTTGAGCGCTGCCCGTGGCACTTCTTGAACTTCTTGCCGCTGCCACACGGGCACGGGTCATTACGCCCGGCTGCCGCGAAAGCCGCTTCAAGGGCGGCGTCTCGGTGACGAATCGCGTGCATCACGTTCGCGGGCGGGCGATGGTGTGCAAGCTCGTTCGCCATGAAGCGCATCGGCTCGTCGACGTGGTTGAAGAACGCCCGATACCCTGCGCACAGATAGTTCAGGCCGGGGTCGCCGTCGGGTGTGTCGATGAAGCGATTCTTCGGGCAACCGCCGTTGCACACGAAGCGTACCTCGCAATCGCGGCAGTACTGTGGGAGTGTGTCGCGCTTGGCGAGGCCGAAATCGCGCTGACGGTCCATCACCACGATGTTGCTTAGCGGAACATCGATGATGTTTCCGAGCTTGAACTTCGGCTCTACGTAGTGGTCGCAACTGTAGACATCACCGTTGTGTTCCATCGCGAGGGCGGTGCCGCACGTCTCCTCGAAGATGCACAGGCCGGGGTTGTTGCCGGTCCATGCGGCCAGCGCCACATCGAAAATCTGGACGTACATGCGGCCCACGTCGTGCCGCACCCACTCATCGAATATCGTCGTCAAAAAGCGCCCGTACTGCTCAGCAGTGACAGAACGGTCTGTCACGCCGCTGCCCTCCTGAAAGCCGGTGTCGTTGTCGCGCTCGACGATAGGGATGAACTGTATAAACTGTGCCTGCATCTCATCGCGGATGAAGCGGTAAATCTCCAGCGGATGCTCGGCGTTGGCGGCGTGCACCGTCGTGAGAATGTTGAACTCGACTTTGTGTTTCTTCAGTAGCTCCACGCCTGCCATCACCCGGTCGAAGGTGGGGGCACCGCCCTTATCGACACGATACGCATCGTGGAGGTGCTTGGGGCCGTCCACACTGACGCCAAGCAGGAAGTCGTTTTCTGCGAAGAACGCGCACCAATCATCGTCGAGGGTGACCGCGTTGGTTTGCAGCGCGTTGAAGATGCGCATCCCCGGCTTTTTGTGCTTCTGCTGGTAGCCCACCGCCTGCTTGTAGAAGTCCAGGCCCATGAGGGTCGGCTCGCCGCCCTGCCACGCAAAGGTCACCTCGTGCACCTGTTGCGTTTCGATATACTGCCGGGTGTACTCCTCAAGCACCGTTTCGCTCATGCGGAAGTCGCTGTTGGGGTACAGGCGCTCCTTGCTGAGGAAGTAGCAGTACTTGCAATCGAGGTTGCAGATGGCCCCACGCGGTTTGGTCATCAGGTGGAAGGCGCGCGGGTTCCAATCGGTCGTGACGCTCATACAGGTTTACCCTTTAGGCTTCAAACAGATGTCTCGGTAACCAGCGACCCCACACCCAGGCGCTTGTACTGCTCGGTGGGCGCGTCGTTGTGCTGCATCAGCTTGACCATGAGCCGCGCCATGCGCATTTCGATCTCGGCGTCGGTGAGCGGCGTTTGCTGGGTTGGGTCGTTGACCACATCATACAACAGCGTCGCGAAGGGGTGGACGTCCGTCCAGGCCCGCGCAGGAACTTTTAGTGTAGGGCAGCCCTTCGTGAAACTAAACGGCGGCGCAAGCTCGGCTTTTCGCAAGTCCTCGACGCTAAAGCGCGACCGAATGCGCGTCGGCATGGTCGTGTACTCGTAGAGCGGTTCGTTGGCTTCGTTGGCCGGCGCGCGCATGTATACGTAGTCGCCATCGGTACAGTTGACGTGCCCGCCATGAACACCGAACAGGCACCCCTCATGGACGGGTGTGTCGTTCGCGACCGCCTCACGCAGCGATTGCCCTTGCATATCGGGCGGAGCGTCCACGCCGAAGTATTCCAGCAGCGTCGCCGGGAGGTCGATCATCTGGGCGAGGCTCTGGCGGTGCTCACCGGCGACTTTGCTGCGCGGGTCCCACATAAACAGCGGAATGTTCGCCAGATCGTTGTACCAGGGTTGCTTGTTCTTCGCCCACCAATCGTGCTCGCCGAGCAAAAAGCCGTGGTCGGTACACACGATGAGCATCGTGTCGTCCCACAGGTTTAGGTCGTCCATCTGGTCCAGCAATTTGCCCATGAAGCTATCGCACATGCTCAGCAGAGCAGCATATTGATACCGCATAAACTGGACGTACTCGTCAGGTTCGTCGACCGGCTTGTACGACGGCCAGTCGTGCGGGAGGTCTTCGGGTGGGGTGTAGTCGCCGAAGGGGTACAGCTTCTTGAACGCCTCGTGGCTGAAGAACGGCTCGTGCGGGTCGAAGGTTTCGATCTGCAAAAACCAGTTGTCCGCCTCATGATTATCGCGGATGAACTGCATCCCCAGGTCGAAGGTTTGCGCCTGCGGTTGATCCTCGGTGGTGGGCATGTAGCTGCGGTTGATAAAGTCCTGCCGCCAGTAGACGTCCTTCATGTTGGGGTCGTTCTTGCTGCGCGTGTTCGGTGGAACCTCCACGGGCGGGTTCACGTGGCCCTTCCACGGGTCGCCCTCCTGGCCGCGCACAAATTCGAAGGAACTATAGCGCTGGTGATACGTCGCGCCGCCGTCCTCCCAGTAGTGCTGGTGGTCGGTCACGAGGTGCGTGTACACATCGTTCTCTTTCAGCAACTCCGGCATGGAGTCGTCGAAGGGTTCCAGCGGCGACCAACTGCGGTGCAAAAAGTTGTAACGCCCGGTGTGCAGTTCGCGGCGGGCGGGCATACACGGCATACTGCCGATATACGCGCGATCGAACGTGGCCGTGCGCTCTGCGAGGCGTGCGAAATTCGGGGCGTGTGTCCAGTCGCAGCCGTACGACGGCAGCATCCGCCGATTGAGCGAATCGAACATCACCATGATGGCTTTCATCGTAACTATTCCCTTCTGTAGTACAGGTTAACCCTTCACCGCGCCGACCGTGAGGCCCTTGATGATGTGGCGCTGCGCAAACAACACCAGAATGAGCGCAGGGATCATCGCGAAGAACGACCCGGCGGCCATCTCACCATACCGAATGTTGAACTCTTGCACAAAGTTGGCAATGCCGACCGGAATCGTACGGCCTGCGCTGGTTGTCGTTAGCGAGAGCGCAAACAGGAATTCCTTCCAGCTAAACACGAAAACCAACACCGCCATCGCGGCGATACCGGGGCGAACCATCGGCACGACGACCAACCAAAATGCCTGGAACTGGTTACAGCCGTCGATCATCGCGGCTTCTTCCATTTCTTTCGGCACTTCGGCGAAGAAGTTCGTCATCATGATGAACGCCAGCGGCGTGTCGTAAATGCCGATGCTGCGCGTCCACAGGTAATAGGGCGTCACGAAGACGACCGGCGGCATCATGTTCACAAATAGCAGCCACACCAGGATGCCACCCGTGAGCCAGCGCGAGAGCCGCATCCGCGACACGCTGTACGCAGCAAGTGACCCCACGATGCCACAAATGGCGGCCACCGCCGCCGAAACAATCAGGCTGTTGCGCGTGAGGTCGGCGAAGTTGCTACGACTGCCCGTGAAAATTTCTCGGTAGTTCGAAAAGACCGGCTCGAACAGCAGCGCGCCACTGTAGATGTCTGCCGTGCGCTTGAGCGAGGTGAGGAAGATGTAAAACACCGGAAACAGAATCAACAGCACCATAATCATCAAAATACCGTTGAGCAATATCGTCGCGTAGAGTGGTCTTTTCATGGTTATAGCCGTTTCCGTACAACATTATTCAAGTACAGGTAGAAGGCGACGAAGACCGTCATAATGATGGCGACCAGCAGCGACAAGAACGCCGCATAGCCGAGGCGGAACTGCTCGCTGAAGACCTTGTAAATGTGCATACTAATGACCTGTGTTGCCGTGCCGGGGCCGCCGGAAGTGAGCACGAAGATTTGGTCGAACACTTTAAATGCCAGAATCGTCCGCAGCAGCATCGCCGTCAATATCGTGGGTGCCATCAGCGGTAAAATGACTTTCGTGAGCGTCTGACGTTCGTTTGCGCCGTCGATGCGGGCGGCTTCCAACAACGCCACCGGCAGCGATTCGATGCCCGCCAACATAATGAGGAACATGAAGCTCGTCCAATGCCACACGTCGACGATAATGACCGAAATCAGCGCCAGGTTGGGGTCTGCCGTCCATAGCGGCGGGTTCTGCACGCCGATACTGTACAGCAGCGTCGTGATGACACCGTAGTTGAAATCGTACATCAGCGCCCACATCGTGCCAATGGCCACCGGGGGAATCAGCAGTGGGACGATCACCACGCTTCGATACAACACCGCAAACAACCTTGTTCGGCTTACGGCCAGCGCGAGCAAGAACCCCAACACAGTTTCGATGAGCACCGCGAAGAACACATATACCAGGGTATTGCGAATGGCAATGCCTGCGATGGGGTCGCGGCTTAGCGTTTCGAACTGTGTGCCCAACCCGACGTATTCCGAAATCAGCTCGCCCTCGACAAACTCAAGGTTGGATACGCTCATGCGAAATAACTGCACAATCGGCAGCAGTGTGAGCAAAAAGAGGATGATGAGCAGCGGCATCAGCGCCCATATTTTGAAGCTACCCTGGCCAAACAAAAACGCCAATGGGTTGCGGCGCGGCTGTTGGTCGATTGGACGAGGGTTCTGGAGAACTTCCTGAGTCATAAGGTTTACCTCGTGCGATAGATGGACGCCCCGGTGAACCCACCGGGGCGAACTGTTGCGTGGATGAAGTTGCTTATTCGAGGGGGTAGCCCGCGTCTTCCAAAATCTGGCGGATTTCCGTCGCCATGAGTTCGACCGCTTCCTCGACCGGGATTTCGTCGATGGTCGCCTGGCTCATGCGTGTGCCGACACTGTCCCGAATAATCGGGCCTTCGGGGATGCGAGTTTCTGGCTTCAGGAAGGGCGTGCTCTCGGCGAAGGCGTTGGTCCACCAGCCGAGTGTCTCGTCTTCTGCCAGGGCCTCGTAGGTGTCCTGACGAACCGGGATAGCACCTGCCAGGGCGTAGGCCATCTGGTTTTCGGGCGTGGTGAGCCACTTCATAAAGTCGAGGCCAGCCACCTGGCGCTCCGCTGGCAAGTTCGCCGGGAACGACATGTTCCACATACCGGTGCGCGGGGAGCGTGTCTCGGGGGTTACACCCGGGACAACCGTCGCGCCCATCAACCCACCGACAATCGACTGGTCGGGGTCGTAGAAGTTGGGGGCGGCAGCACCCACCATATGAACCTGTGCCAAACGGCCACTGGCCATCAGCGCCAACAGGTCGCCCTGGCCGAGGTCGGCGAAGTTCTGCGGTGCCCAGTTGCGCCCGAGCGTCAACCAGCGTTGAGCGGCCTGAAGACCCTCTGGCCGGTCGAAGCCGATGGACCAGTTGCCGCTTTCTTCCAGGCGCACGTATTCCGCACTATACGAGTCGACATAGGCACCGAACTCCCACCAGATGGGGTTGGCACGGTTTGCGTTGCCAAACATGCGCGGCGGGTTGGCCAGTTGTTCTGCGATGGCTTCCATTTCGTCGAAGGTTTGCGGCGGCGTGATGCCCGCTTCTTCGAAGAGGTCGCGGCGGTAGTAGTAAAGCTGGATGTTACCATTCAGCGGCACACCGATGATGTCGCCATCAGGGCCATTGATGCCGAGGTTGTAGTCCCAGCGGGCGGCATCACCATAGCTGATGATGTTCGAGTCGAGTTCGTAGTCGGGGTCGATGTCCGTCACGGTCGCCAACAGCCCGGCGCTGTAGAAGAAGCCGAAGTTCTGCTCGGTGATGGCCACGCAGTCGTATTCGCTCTCGCTCGCCTGGGTGGCATTTCGCGTTTTGTCCAACATACCGGCGAAGGGCGTCACATCGAGGTTGACCTCGTTACCGGTCGTCTCGGTGTACATCTCCACCATGGCCGCGAAACCGGCAAACCACGGCGAGTCGTTGATGAGCACAGTGATGGGGCCGTGGCTGGGTACATCTTGTGCAAGGGCTTTGGGGCTTATCCCCAGCCAGGGGCGGGCAGCGATGCCAGCAGAGAGGACACCGATAGCCTTCAGGAAGTCGCGACGGGAAAAACGTCCAGCATACTTATTCATTGGGTTGTCTCCACATAACAAGAAAAACTTTTTCGGTAATTGTTGATCGGGTGCCACTACCGGTCGTTT
>CAYSVE010000183.1:0-9439 GCA_964434365.1 uncultured Anaerolineaceae bacterium
GCCATTTGTGGGGAACCTCGATGAAGCGACTGCGACCGTCATCCTCATGAACGTTGCCGCCTACTACGGCCTCGACCTGCGGCGCATGATGCAACGCCGCGAGGACTCACCTCAGCCCAACGTCCGCGCCGAGGACGCACAGTATCGCGAGGTCAACCGGCGTTAAGGCCTCATGAGGGCGTAAGCTGGGTTACGTTGCGCGCAGGGGGCGGCGCGCTACGCTAACCCGCACTGATCAACCTTTGAGGAGTAACTTATGCGTAAACCAATGGCTGTGCTGGTACTGTTGCTGCTAGCTTCTGCGCCGATCGCCTTCGCGCAGGAGCCAACCCTGACGCCCGTTCCCCTGCCCACCCAAATGCTGGACATCACCGATGCCGATAGCGACGGTGACGGCGTGCCGGACGATGCCGACCGCTGCGACGGCTTCGTCAGTGGCGCGACCGGGGCCGATGCCACCGGCTGCCCCACCGAGTTCGACCCGTTTGTGGGCCTCGAATACGACCACGAGCCGCACCGCCTGTGGTATGGGCGCTTCTGGACGGGAAGTTGCCAGGGGGTGCCGGGCTTTTGTTTGGGCGGTGACCCGCGCTGGTTCGATGTGGTCGAAGAAGTCGTCGTCGATGTGCCCGAAGCCGAGCAGGGCGTGATGCGCAATCGGCTGTGGGCGTTGGGCCGTACGATGGGCCATCACTGGGCCAGCGACCCGAACTTCCGCGACAAGCAAATCGTCACGCGCGACCTGCGCCGCTGGGGCAACCAGATCCAGCGCAGCGATGATTTGTTGACGACGTTGGTGGATATCGAGGGTGAGGTGTGTGACAGATTGGGGGCCACAGCCTTGGAGGGCGGGTTCAGCCCCGCCCCTAGCTGCGCCGTCGACGTGGAGTCGGTGGAAAGCTAGCGCACAGCTAGCGGCGGTACAGCGGCTGCTTCTCGGCCTCGACGATGGCGTGATGACGCGCGATGCGCTCGTAGAAGGCGCGCTTGTCTGGGGCCATGCTATCGGCGTTGTTGTCGCTGTACTGTACCTTCTTCGCAGGCGGGTTTGCCTGGAACATGCTCTTGAGCAGGTTGTACATCGTATCCTCTATCGTATAGATCAACCACTAGCATGTTACAACAGAGCTTATGGAGATTCTGCGAAGGTTGTGTAAACGTTCTAGAAAAATTGCCCCGCCTGCTGTGACTTTTATCCAACTCAGATAATCTTTGTGCGCCGATAATCTGCCCTCCGTGATAAAATAGGACTAATGTTCTACATGCCCGGTGCAAATTTCAGCATAACCTGAAGTTACGACCGCATAACCATCCACAGGAGCACACCATGAGAGACCTTGTCGTTACCCAATTTGTATCGCTGGACGGTGTTATCGAAAACCCGGGGTGGACCATGCCCTACTGGAACGACGAAATTGCGGCGTTCAAAGGTGAGGAGACCGAAGCTAGCGATGCGCTCCTGCTGGGGCGCGTCACCTACGAGGGCTTCGCGATGGCCTGGCCGGAAAGCGAAGACGAGGGCGCGGCGTACTTCAACGGCGTGCGCAAGTACGTCGTTTCGACGACGCTAAAAAGCGCCGACTGGAACAACTCGGTGTTGATAAAAGACAACGTCGCCGAGGAAATCGCCAAAATAAAAAACAGCGAGGGCAAGGACATTGCCGTCCACGGTAGCGCAACGCTGGTGCAAACCCTGATGAAGCACGACCTTGTGGACCGCTACCGGTTGCTGGTGTACCCCGTGGTGCTCGGCGAGGGCGCGCGCCTCTTCCACGACGGCACCACCGCGACGCTTAAGCTGGTCGAGGCGAAGTCGTTCAGCGGTGGGGTCACGGCCCTCATCTACGAACCGAATCGTGGAGCCTAGCCTTGTCCCAATTCTGCGATAGCTTAACTTGCGAGTAATAGTCGAATATGTTACGGTCGTAAAGAGTATACCGCAAAGTCAATCGAAAAAGGACCGCGTATCATGGAAACCTTTGGGCTTGTTTTAGTCGGTTTGGGATTTTTGCTTTCAATCGTGTGTAGCTTCTGGATTCTCATACTCGGTTTTCAGGAGAGCATCCTATGGGGCATCGCGATGATTTTGTTCTCTCCCGTTTCCCTCATATTCGTTATTCTGCACATCGGTAAAACCGGAGTTCCGCTGTTGTATTCGCTGGTTGGGTTTGCCATGATGATGTTCGGCTCGGTGCTGGCGGGCCCGGCTCTGGAGCAGTTAGCGGCAGGGGGGTAATCGCGCGCACATTGGCCCACATGAAAGTAATACCCTCGCCGAACGGGAGCACAAACTCCCGTTTTTTATGGGTTGTATGCACGGGTTCGCTTTTCCGCTTCGGCGCAACTCGCTAAGATAGAAGCAGTTCACATCATGAGGAGGCCCCACCGTGCGCTATCTCACTATGCTGATTCTGCTTCCGCTGCTGATACTCCCCGCTGCGCTAACCGCGCAGGACGCGCGCCCCTACATCGTGGTTGCGGCAAGTGCCGACCTCTACGAGCGGCCCAACCTCGATTCCAAAGTCGTAGGTTTGCTGGAGGAGGGGCAGCGGGTGATGGTATACCTCGACGGCGCGCCGAGTGGCTGGCGCCGGGTGATGCTCCCCAACGACCCCGACGTGTACGTGTTATCGCCGTTGGTAGCGCTCGATGCCGAGGACGCAGCGCTAGCCGTGACGGGTGTGGGTGTCACCATAACCGAGAGCTACACGCTCGATCCGGGCTTTTACCGCGTGGATGTGCGGGCAGTAGGCCGCGAGTATCGGCTAAACGCGACCAGCAGCACCGGCACATGCGATAATCTGTCGAACATCCTCGGGGTGTTCTACATCGGCCCAGAGACGATCGCCGTGAGCGCGCTCATGCCGGTTCGGGCACGCTGCACCTACGCTTTCAACGTGGGCGACGCAACCGGCCCATGGGAAATGACCCTCACCGCGTATGATGAGGACGACGCGCAACGCGTAGACGAGCACATCACAGTCGAGGGCACGCGCCGCACAGCGTTGCAGCCGTTGGTGTTCGACGGTGGGACGTGGGAAATCGGCGCGCAGGTCGAAGGCCCGGCCTTCATCCTCAACGCGACGAGCATCACCCCCGGCTGCCGCGAGCGGCTGTTCGTCTTCAACGAATATATAATCGACGATGACGTGACGAGCCTCAACCTGAAGGCCACCGAGGAACTCGTCGGCGGCTGCACCATGGTGTGGGAGGTCAACAACGCGCGCGGCGATTGGGCACTCACCTTTGCGCGGGTGAACGAACGCGAGTAGGGCAGTGCATCAACCCCTCGCCCACGAATGTGCGTTTATTTGAGGCGGATTTTGTGCGTCCGCGAAAGACACCCCACGTAAACGAAAACCGCCGCGAGGGGCGGCGGTCATCCGTTTCGAATGGTGATGCGCGACCGGCTTACCCGTCCGCAAGCACGCTATCGACAGCATCGGCCAGCGAGCGCAGGTTGCTCACGTAGTAGGTGCCATCGCTGCGGCGGGCGTACTCGTGCATGTCGCTGTCGCCCGTGCCCCACTCACTCGGGTGCTCTGGCACAAACCAGATGAGCCGACGGCACTTGCGCTGGATGTCCTCGGCAAGGTCGAGGCGCGGGTCGCGGTAGTTGTTGCGCCCATCACCGAGAATAATCACCGTGGTGCGGCGGCCCATGTTGCCCATGTGGTTATCGACATAGGTTTGCAGGCTGGTGCCGAGGTCGGTGGCGTAGTAGCCCGGCGGGTTGTCGTCGAGCGCCTTTTGCACCGCGTCCTGCGTTTCGTACTCGCGGAAGGTCATCGAAATGTCGGCGAGGTCCGCATTGAACACAAAGCTGTCCGTCCGCGCGACTTGATCCTGCAATTCGTAGATGAGCGTCAGCAGGAACTCCGCACAGTAGCGCACCGACGTACTCACGTCGCAGATGAGCACGAGCGAGGGTTTCACGTGGCGCGTTTTGTAGCGCATTTCCATCGGCACGCCGCCGTAGCGCATGTTGTTGCGCATCGTCCGCCGCAGGTCTATTTTGCCCGCCTTCGCGCGGCGCTGACGCAACGCGGCCCGGCTGCGGAGCTTGGCTGCCAGCCGCCGAATTTCCGCCCGTATCTGGTCGACTTCGCTTTGGCCCAGCCGGTTGAACGGCACATCCATCACGTCGTCTTTGGGGTCGGGTTCGCTCTCGGCCATATTCTGCGCGATGGACTGCCCCGCGTACTGGCTGATCTGCTCGCTCATGCCTTGCAGATTTTGCTCCATCATCTCGCGCAATTCGTCGAGCGCTTCCTGGCTCATGCCCATCTGCGCGAGTTCTTCGAGGATTTCCTCCATCATCTCACGCATCTCGTTGATGCCCGCCTGACGCCGCATCCGGCGCTCCATCCAGCGGCGCTGGTCCATGTCGTTCGCGCCGGGGAGGCCCGCCTGCTGGCCCATCTGGTCCAGTTGGTCCTGGCTGAAGGGCATCCCGTTCATCAACTGTTGCATGAGGCCCTGTAGGCCTTGCATTTGCCCACTGAGCGCCTGCATCGCATCTTGCAGCATTTGCTTCTGCTCGGGCGTGAGGTTATCCGGGATGTTCTGCATGGGGGGCTGCCCACTGGAGAAGAACAGCGGGAAGTAGTATTCGAAGGTGTCGGAGCTGCGGTGGTCCTTAATGAGGGTGGCGCGCAGCGCCTCGCGGAAAATGGCTCGATCCTGGCTACCCAAATGCTCGATACCGCGCAGGGCGTCCTGGCCTTCGGCGAGCGAGA
Organism: uncultured Anaerolineaceae bacterium; assembly: GCA_964434365.1. Classification (GTDB taxonomy): domain Bacteria; phylum Chloroflexota; class Anaerolineae; order Aggregatilineales; family Phototrophicaceae; genus CAYSVE01. The sequence continues at coordinate 4,740 of CAYSVE010000183.1, forward strand.
TGCGCACACCAGCCATCCGCATCGCCCGCATGAAGTCTACAATCCGCTTATCCATATGAATTTGCCTCGAAAAACGAAGAATGTGTCCCCAATTTTAACACGGATCATCCGCCGGGTCACACATTGCCACCTAGCCGTTCGTTTAGGTGCGGCATATATTTTGCCGATGTGTAGGCGTTCACCGATTGCCGTTAAATTCCGCCTCGGCGATTTGCTTGAGGTTCGCCAACCCCTGCGTAAGCTCGATCTCGTTGCGCTGCTCGATGGCCGGTACCGCGTCGAGGCCGGGGAGTTTGTAGTCGACGCGCAGCGTGAGGCGCATACCTGCTGCTAACGGCTGGAAGAGAAAATCGAACGCGCCCTCGACGCCGCTTTCGGTCGTCACGATGAGCCGCTCACCCGGTTCGAGCGTTGTAACACGGTGCTCGCCGTTGATCTTCAGGCCGAGCATGGTGTAGGTAAACCGCGACACCGACCCGACCTGCGTCGGCGGCGGGGTGACGCGTTCCTGTGCCGTCATGGGCGGCCACCAATCCGGCATCCGCTCCGGCTGATTCGCGATCAGGTCGAAGACGAAGTCGGGGGTTGCAGCGATGTCGATAGATTGTTGAACAAATGGCACGGTACATTCCTGCAATAATAACAACGCCTCCACGGCGGGCGGCGTCATTGTAGCACGATTGTTAGCCAAATTCTGCATAAAGGCGCACAGATTCATCGACGCGGTGTACTTTGGCCCAATCGCCAGGCATGATACGAGGCCAGGCCCTCGGCAGGGTGTTCCTGGGTCATCAAGTATTAACAGTTTCATTTTGCCGACGCAGCACATCGACCGCGCGGTTGAGCGAGACCAACCGCCACAGTTCGAACTGCTGTTCACCGAAGCCCTTCAGCGATGTGCTGAACGAATCGGCGACAACTTGGGTGCGGAGCGTATCCAGCAAGGCGCTAACCTGTGGGTCGGCATGGACGGCGTTAGAAATAATCAGGTCCTCGCCGTTGGAAAGCCCCTCTAGCCGTGCGGCGACGTTCACCACCGTGCCGAAGTAGTCCAGGTGGTCATTCAACGTAACGGCAATGCACGCCCCGGTGTGGATGCCCACCCGCAGCTTAAGCGGGCGCTGCGCGGTGTGCGGCAGCGAGAGGCGCATCTGTGCTTTGAGCATCGCGCGGACAGCGTTGGCTGGCTGCCGGAAGATGGCCATCACGGCATCGCCGATGGTTTTGATGAGCGCGCCGTCTTCCTCGCGGATGGCCGCGCGCAAAATGTCGAAGTGTTCCATCACGAGGCCGAAGGCGGGCGCATCGCCGATTTCCTGGTACATCGCCGTGCTGCCGCGCAGGTCTGTGAAGACCACCGTCAGGCTATTGATGGCGATTTGCTCGCCGGGGCGCAGGGCCTCGCTGGCAAACAAGTCGCGGAAGGTTTGCAGCGTGGTGACCTCGGCGGCGGTGACGGCCTGGTTGCTCCAACTGGTTTGCTCTAGCAGGAAGAGTTGTTCGGTGTTCGTGTCGTTGATGAACACCACCTCGCCGTCTTGGGCGAGCGTCGGTTCTTCGACACGCCAGCGGCCCGCCGTCAGCTTGAGTTCTGGCAGGCCCTCGTTTTCCACCGCGATGAACTGCCCGCCCTCAAGCGAGAGCGTGCGCGCACGGTAGCGGCCCGTCTTAAAGTTCACCGCGAAGCGCTCGCTGCTGCTGGGGGGCATCAGCCGTTGCAGTACCACATGCGGCGTAATCTCCGGCCCACCCACGCAGAACTGCGTTTCGCCCGGCGGGCGTATTTGCGGGTTCGGGTGGAAGCTGAGTTCGACGGACCGCTCAAAGTCGATCTCGAAGTTGATGTGGCACACATCGCACGTCACCGAATGCGAAAGGCCGCTCATCGTGCCTGCCTGGCCTTTGGTACCCCGGCACAGCGGGCACAGCGCATCCCAACTGAGGTCTAGGATGCCCAGGCGCGTGGCGTACAGGCACATTTCCAGCACATGCCGCCGTTTCGCGTTCCAGCTATCGGCCAGGGCGTAGGGCCGAATCTTCATCGCGGTGAGGTCGTCTGCATGGCGCAGGAAGTCCATCAGCCGCGCGACGAGTTCGTCGTCTACATCCTGGTTGATGAGCGACTCTGCCGCGATGCTCAGCCGTTTTTCGGCCTCGGGTGTGGGTGTCGGCGTGGTGTTGTCGTCTGGCAAGGTGTTAACGGGCATCACCTCCGCCGTGGCGATGGCATCGTAATGGCGGAAAACACGGTCGTAGATCGTGTTGTTGCTAAAGCTGCCATTGATGAAGTACGCCCAGAAGGCGTTCTTCGGCTGGATGTACAGGTCGTACGTCGCGAAGGTGCCGCCGTCGGGCAGCGGCTTCAGCACAAGCTGCTGCCGAATGTACTGGAAGATGCCGCGCGTGTACTTCCGCAAGGTGCTGTAGCGATACGGGCGCACCCACTCGAACGGCTCCTCCTGCCACTCCTGCGTGAGCAGGCCGTGGAAGATGATTTGCCGGGCGCGCTTGCGCGCGTTGATGATGTCCTCGTCGCTGTCGATGCGTACGATGGGGGCAAAGCCCGTGTCTCGGTTGAAACGGTCGGTATCCGCTAACAGCGGCCAAAGCGCCTCTGGGCTAGACTGCAACGTCCATTCCCAGTGATAGTGGTGCTCTGGGTTGTGTCGGTTACTCACAGTGGTTCACTCGCTGCAATTGGCCAAAGGTGCGTTGATGATACAATGCCGTGGGGTATAGGGATGGCGGTTGGGTTCGCAAAGCGTTGAAAAAACACAAGCTCTTCCGGCAGCGCCACAGCAAGCTTTATTTTAGCACAGAATTCCCCCCAAGTTTGGTGGGGATGGCATCATGAGGTTTCGCATACAATGATAACAATACACCACAATCAAAAGGGACAAGCAACGTGAGGCGTTGGGTCATATTATGGATTTTGCTCATCCCCGCATGGGCGTTTGCTCAGGGAGATGCAGCGCGGTTGGCGTTCACCAACGGGAGCGGCCAGTTGGTCGTCGCCGAGGTGCCGAGCGGCACCCGTTGGATCGTGACGAACCCCGGCGAATTACTCGCAGGGCCGGTGGAGTGGTCGCCCGAGGGCGCGCAATTGTTTTATGCGGTGCAAAGTGGCGGCGATGTAAGTCTGCGGATCGCCGACCCGGCATCGCAACGCATCACCGACCTCGGCATCGAAGCCGGGCCGTTCACCGGCGCAGAGTGGACGCCCGACGGGCGTAATGTGCTGGTCGGTGTGGGCGATGGCCTCATCGTGGCGGGGGGCGGGCAGGGAGCTATCGTGGGGGCGCAACCGCTCACTGCGTCTGGCTCGCGTACGATTTCCCCAGCAGGGTTGCCGACGGCGCTCTACTGGCAAGATGGCCGCTACGTCGTCGCTGAAGCCGAAAGCGCGCTGCCGGTGTCGAACAGCGCAGACGCGCGCGGTAGCGGCCTATGGAGCGATGACGGGGTTCTCGTCGCGGCGTGGGGTACCGGGCAAAACGGCACGAGTGTGCTCGTCGTCGCGAACGGTGAAACCGGCGACGCCCTCAGCCTCGACAGCGGCTCGACCGTGCCTGCGACGCCAGTGGGCTGGGTGCCAGGCACGACGCAACTCGTTTACCGCGACGCCAACGCCCAAATTCGGGTGGCCGATCTCGCGTGCCTGTCGGGGGGCTGTAGTGGCAATCCGCTCGAGGGTGGGGCGCTGTTGCTTCCGCCTACGGCGACCAGCATTCAACTCCTCGATGGCGGGGCGGTGCTCTACCGCAACGGCGACGCGCTGCAAGCGGTCGATGTAGGCTGCGGGAACAACTGCACCGGCACGACGGTCGCGCAGGGCGTGGGCGGGACGCTGTTTGCTCATGGCGATACAGCGGCCTACACCGGGCGCGACAATCGCGCGTATGCACTCGACCTGGCCTGCCTTAGCGACCCGGCAACGTGTTCGCCGCGCCCGGTGGCGGGCTTCGGGGTGCAGTCGCTGTCGTCGAACGGCGCGTTCGTGTTGGTGCAGGCCAACGATGGCAGCCTGAGCGCGGTGAGTGTCGACGATTTGAGCGTGTTGCCGTTGGGCGCGGCAGGGTCGGGCAGTCCACAGTGGAATTAGCGCGCAAACCGGCCTAAACTCGTCGCCGCACGCTACCGAGTGAGGGCCACCCTACATGACGCATCGCCGCCTTCTGTGGATAATCCTAGCCGTCGCGCTCGTTCTACGGCTGGGGTATGCTGCGTTTCAGCCGCCACTGGCTTTCCTCGACGGCGGGAGCGATAGCGGCTGGTATTGGGATTTCGGGCAGCGGCAGGTCACCGACCAGCGACTGGTGCCGCTCTCTACCGCGCCGCTGTATCTGATCTTCCTCGGTGTGGCGCGTGTGCTCGCCCCGAACGCGGTCGTCGCGGTTTCGGTCGTGCGCTTGGTGCAAATCCTCATGAGTGTAGCGACGGTTTACCTTGCGTACCGCCTCACGCGCACCCTCGCGGACGACGACCGCGCTGGACTCATCGCGGCGGTTGGGCTGGCGTTGTACCCTACGCTTATCATCGAGTCGTCGCTGATCCTCACCGAGACGATGTACATTTTTTTTGTCGTTGCCGGGCTGGCGCTTTATGTCGACCTGCTGGCCGGGCGTTTCACCGGGCATGAGGCGGTCTTCTACGCTGTGGTCGGCGGATTTTTCGGGTTGGCGACGCTCACGCGCGCGGCG
>CAYSVE010000184.1:0-9429 GCA_964434365.1 uncultured Anaerolineaceae bacterium
TGAGGGTGTCGCCGCCATAAACACCGACGTAGGCGTCGTTGCCTTTTTCCAGGCTGCGCAGGCCGTGCGGTGTGAACAGGTAATGCGCGCACTCATCGACGACGCTGCGCTGCTGGTCGGCGGTGAGTGGGGAGTGATGCAACGACACCGCGAAAATCTGGTTGGGGCGCAGCGCGTCGTCTGCGGTGCCATCGGGTGTGTTCAGCACATCGTAGAGGTAGCCGTACTCGCGCTGGTCGGCGTAGCTGTAGCCTGCGCTGTTCCAGTAGCGCCCGAAGCTCGCCTGTACCTTATCGGCCATCTCGGTGAAGGTCGTCACATCGGCCTTTTTGCCGAGCAGTTCGGCGAAGCCCGCCAGCGAACGGAGCACGTTGTACCACAGCGCATTAATCTCCACCGGCTTGCCCGTGCGCGGCGTCACAACCCAATCGCCGACTTTGGCGTCCATCCAGGTGAGTTGCACACTCGCTTCGCCGCTGTACAGCAGGCCGTCGGCGGGGTCTACGTGGATGTTGTAGCGCGTGCCGCGCTGGTGCCACTCGACGATCGCCTTCAGCACGGGGTACAGGTCTTGCACAAGTTGCTTTTCTTCGGTGGCCGCGTAGGTCGCGCGGATGGCCTCCACGTACCACAGCGTGGCATCCACCGTGTTGTACTCCGGCGTTTCGCCCTTGTCGGGGAAGCGGTTCGGCAGCATCCCCTGGTCGACGTATTCGGCAAACGTCCGCAAAATGAGCGCCGCCTCGTCGTAGCGCTTCGTCGCAAGGGTGAGGCCCGGCAGCGCGATCATCGTATCGCGGCCCCAATCGCCGAACCACGGGTAGCCCGCAATTATCGAGCGGCCATCGGGGTTGTCGCCCGCGCGGCGTTTTACAATGAACTGGTCGGCGGCCAGCACAAGCTGCTGAACCCAAGCCGTCGTGTTTTCCGGCAAGTCGGCTTTCTGAAGTAGCTCGTATTGGCGCTCGCGATGCGCGCCCCACGCAGCATCACCGTCGAGTGATACGTTTTCGTTTGTGCTGTGGCACATAAGCACCGTAGCGCCCGGTTCCAGCGTCACATGGGTGCTTGCGGCCAGTAGATGGTCGCCGTTGGCGTCCAACCCCCGATAGGCCTCTGCGCGCAGGTGATAGTTATAGTACCAATCGTGCATCGGTTGCAGGTCGGCATCCGGCGAGAGCAGGTAGAACGGCACTGCGCCGTCGAAGGCATCAACGCGCACGCCGTCCTCCACCGTACTGATGTTCATCTGCCAGCCGTTCGCGTGTGTATTGGCGTGGAAGTCCTTGTAGTTCACCAGCACACGCAGGTCGAGTTCCATCGGCAGCGAGGCATTACGCGCAACGTACGACACGTAGGTGGTGTCCTCACCGTAGGCCATCCACACCCGTTTGATGAGTTGTGCATCGCCGATGCTATACGTCCATATCGCTGTGTTATCGGTAAATTCGAACCGGTCGAGGTAGGTTGTGCCACCGGGTGGGGTGCTGCCATCGCCGAACTGGTTGCTGCTGAGGTCGTAGCGGGTGTTATTGTACGTCACTGCTTCGTCGATTTTGCTGACGAGGTTGGTTCGTCCGGCGGGTGGTTGCAGCGCCGCAACCAGCAAGCCGTGGTAGCGTCGGGTGAGGGCACCGCTCACGGTACCGTAGGCGTAGCTGCCCGTGCCGTTCGTGACGAGCCATTCCAGGTCCGTTGCAGCGTTCGCGTCGCTGAGGACGTTGCGGCCTATTGTTATCATGTTGGGGGTGTGTTCCTTTCGGTGCAGGCAGGCCGTTTCGTGTTGCTGTGGGTGGGTGCCGTGCGTTGTCTGGTTAGGTTCGCTGGCCGGCACCCACCGGGCGCAAATGGTCTCCTAAACCATGCTGATTGTCCGTGAAACTGGTTACAAATGAATTACAACAGTTGGTCAAAAATATGATGGCCGGGTAAACGATCGATTGCAAGTGTGGGTGGTGTGCACATTGCCCAAATTCGAATTTACCGAAGTAGCCGAAGCGCGAATTGCCAAATTCATCACAAAGCGTGATACTAAATGGTAGCACCTGGGGCGCGTACGGTAAGATGCTTGTACAGTACAGCGTTGAGACGCACATCGCGACGAAGCCCGGCAAGACCATTACTTTGACCATGCTCACCATCTGCGGCAACGCGCCCGCCTGATGTATCGGGAGAACGATAGGGAATGATCGGGAAACAGATAGGGCCTTACGATATTGTCGAGGAACTGGGCCGTGGCGGTATGTCGACCGTATACCGCGCCTATCACCCGACGATGGATCGCTTCGTCGCGCTCAAAATTTTGCGCACTGTTTTCGCTACTAACCCAGAGAACCTGGAGCGCTTCAACCAGGAAGCACGCGTGATCGCCCGCCTAGAGCACCCGCACCTGCTACCGGTTTACGATTATTCGGCGGTCGATGACCCGGCCTACATCGTCATGCGCTACCTCGAAGGCGCAACCCTGCGGCATGTGCTCACGCTCGATGGCAAGCTGCCCTACCACGAGGTGGTGTATGTCGTGCGGCAGGTCAGCAGCGCCCTCGATTACGCTCATCGGCAGGGCGTGCTCCACCGCGACATCAAGCCCTCCAATGTGATGATCGACACCGAGGGCAACGTCTTCCTGATGGACTTCGGTATCGCGCAGATCATCGGCGAGGCCAACATCACGCAGACGGGCGTGGCCGTGGGCACCCCCGCGTATATGTCTCCCGAGCAAATCCAGGACGAGGACCAGCTCACCCCGGCATCCGACCTCTATTCGTTTGCCGTGCTCATCTTCGAACTCGCGACTGGCTTTCACCCGTTCTACGACTCGTCGCTGATGCGGATGCTGCAAAAACACATCGAGGAGCCTGCGCCCTCTGCGACGTTGCACAACCCCGACCTGCCAGATTCCTTCGATGCAATAATGGAGAAGGCGCTGCAAAAGGACCCGGAGCATCGCTACGCAACTGCCACCGAAATGGCCCGCGAACTCGAAGAAACGCTCACACGTAGCGATGCGCTGCTGCCCAACGATGCGCTCATACGCATCGCACGCGAGGCCGCTACACGCATCCGCGCGAACCGCAAAATCGGTGCCGAAACCCGCCTGCTAGATTCCACCGGCAACGAGCGGCCTGTCGCCCCTGGCGTCGAAACGGCGGTGCTCACCGACGACACCAAAGACCTGCTCGATACGCCCGGCTCGCGGCCACGCTTTCAGCGGGGGGCCGTCGGCCAACGACCCGCGAACCGCGACGCAATTTACCGGCTCATCATCGCTGTCATCGGCATGTTGGTGATTTTGGCTGTGCCGGTGCTGTTTTTCCTGTCGGTTTTTGGTCGGCCATCGGGCGCGCAGGCCACACGCGTCGTGCAAACGCGCATCGCGCTGGCGATTGCCCAAACCCGCACCGCCATGCCGACGGATACACTGTCGCCAACGCCCTCGCCGACGCTCACGCCGACGAATACCCTCACACCCACGCCGACACCCACCGTGCCCCTGGTGCGTAACCAGGTGGGCAATGCCTTCATCGATGTGGCAAACCCCGAACCGACGACCGTGCTGGCCGGGGATGAGGTCTACTCGGAGATTCGGGCCTATCAGGTGAACATCAACCACCGTGGCACCGAACTGGAAGATGCGCGCCTGTACAGCGAAGCTGGCGGACGTATTTTGCTGGACAACGTGTCCAACCGGGGCATCGAGTTGTTTACATATTTCGACACCCGCTACGTCATTCAATCTGGCGGGTATACTACAGGTGTCGATATTGGCTTCGAGGATGCACCACTGGTGTACTTGTTCCTTGAAGACGGGGCGACGTGTGCGGGGATTCGGTACACTGATGTGGAGCGTATCGAATTCGATTGCCTTACGGGCGCTTGTAGTTACAGCCTCAGTGGGCCGCGCGGCACGCGGCGGTTTCTGGCAGAGGGACGGCGCGTGGGAATTCGTTTGCCCGATCAATCGTTGGCAGAGGTGCGCGGCCTCCCCGTGGAGGCTGCGGTGGATTATGGGGCGTTTTTGGGCCGTACCGGCGCGGGTGAGGTCGATGCCGCTTGTGTAGCAGAATTTATTCCAACACCCACGCCGACATTTACGCCCACAAACACACCGACCCATACACCCATGCCGTTCATACCGCCATCGCCACTTTCGAATCCGTACAGGTGAGCCGATGAATCTCAGCACACAGCGCATCCGGCGCTTTTTCGTCACCCTTACCGAGTTGGACCAGGCACAACTGGACGACGCCGGGTTGTACGAACAGCCCACCATGATTATCCACCAACTGCACCTCATTATTCTGCGGTTGGGGCTGGTGGCGCTGGCGGTCGTCTGTTGGCGCATGGCGACCCATCTCGGTGACGATGGCGATACGATTCGGCAGCCCCTAAGCCTGCAACTGATGTTCGTGATGAACATCACCGCGTTTGGGCTGTTCTTCCTGGCGGTGTTCCGTCGCCTGCGTCGGCAGGCAATGCACATCATCCCTGTGGTGTTGCTGCTGTTGTTTGTCTCTCAGGCCCAAATGGACCGCGTGAGCGACCGTCAGCAGGGGGGCGAGGTCAGCAGCGATGTGTGGTTATTCAGCGAGTACAGCACGCAACTCCTCCTAGAGGGCCAAAACCCCTACGAACACGACATGACGCACAGCTTTTGGGTGCATCGGGTGCCGCCGTTGTTCTCTACGCCACTTATCGATGGCGACTATGTCACGCGCGTGTCGTACCCGGCACTGTCGATATGGTTATTCGTGCCCTTTCAGCTCTTGGGCATCTCCACGACCTATATTTACCCCATGTTCGCCTACTTCACGATTCTGGCGTTGTTCTACGCGACGCCACGTATGTTGCGCCCTATCGTGTTGTTGCCCATCCTCGTGGAGCCGCGCTACTTCTACTTCGTGTTTGGTGGCGTGAACGACATCGTGTGGGCCTTTTTCATCATTATGATGATTCAGCAGTGGCGAAGCCCGATACGTCGGGCGCTGTGGTATGGCCTTGCGTGTGCGTTCAAACAACAAGCGTGGATCTTCGCGCCGTTCTTGCTCATCAAGCTGTGGCAGGAGAGCCGCGACCAGACGCCGTCGCAACGTATCTTTTTGCTGGCCGAGGCGTTCTTCAGTTCGGTGACCGTGTTTATGGTCTTCAACCTGCCGTTTATGCTGTGGAACTTCGACGCGTGGCTATCGGGCGTCACGACGCCGTTCGTCGAGCCGATGATCGTGCTGGGGCAGGGGCTTTCTGCATTGACGTTGGCGGGGGTTGTCGTGCCGCCGAATGTGTATTTCACATTGGTGCGCCTGGGCGTGCTCGGGTTGCTGCTCTACCTCGTGCTGCGTCACTACGACGACTGGTCCGAACTCATCTGGATTGCACCGGGGGTCGTGCTGTGGTTCGGCTATCGCAGCCTTGTGTCCTACTGGTACTTCTACGCGCTACCGCTGGTGATGGCGCTCGTCACGAGTATCTGGAAGTTGCCGATGCCACAGGCTGCCGTGCAGGCCCAACACCGGCGCTACAAAACCACGCTGTCGGTGGTCGCCGTTGCCACCACCGCCTTTTTGGGCAGCCTCATCTATTTCTACGCGCAGCCCCCGGCTATCACATTTTCGATCCAAACACCGGTTGCCGTCGAGCACGGGACAATACGCAACCTCACGCTCACGGTAGAAAACCGCTCCGACGAACCGCTGTACCCGCGTTTTGCGGTGCGTCAGTGGGGGTGGCAGCCCTTCTTCTGGGATGTGCAAACTGGCCCGGCGATGCTTGCCCCACACTCGCAGGCCGTTTACACCATCAGCACAGACTACCCACCGTATATGTTCAACATCGAACGCGGCGCGCAGATCACCGTCAGCGATGCCGAGCGCTATGCCGTGCGCCGGTCGGCGGTACTCGAAGGCGACATCGCCTTACGCTTCGTCGACGCCATTCCGAACGGCGAGTTCCGCTACTGGCAAGATAACCGGCCCTTCCTGTGGGGGTTGATGGGCAGCGGTACGGTGCGCTACAACGAGGACGTGGAAGTCATCGAATTGGAGGCGGCTGCCGCAGAAGCGGGGCACCAGCAAATCACCATGCTCGATACCTGGGTGCCAGTGCCGACGGTGCCCGTAGGCGTGCACGTTAAGGTGCCTGCCGAGGCCAATCACCTGCCAGATCTCACCTCGGTGTACGGCTACGAAATCGTGCTCACGAGCACGCAGGCGCGCATCTGGGTGCTGTTCGGTGACCAAAATCGTCACGGTCAACTGGGCGAGAACTGGTACTACTGGATGGAGCACACCCCGCGCGATGAGTGGGTACGCCAAACGCTCGACATTCAGCAGATTTTGCGGGCGCTCGAACTCGACCCTGCGCCGACACCCGTCCTGCGCCAGCAAATCAACTACCCACTACCCATGATGAACTTCCGCTTGTTGGTGGCCAACAGCACCCCACAGGCGACCGTCGCGTTCTTTGGGCCGGTGCATTTGCAATCGATGACGCCCGACCGTAGCACCCTCGTCGAAGACTACCTGGAAAACCCGGAGGTGTTCCTAACGTGGCGCGGGAATCAGGCGCTTTCGCAGCGGGCGTTCGGCACCGCGCTCGATTATTTCACGCTGGCGCTGGAAAACAACCCGGACTACGCACCGGCCTACCTCGGCCTCTCCGCGCTTTCCGAGGCGACTGCCTCCCTCGGCCCAACGAACGCGAACACCGAACAGGCCATCGCGGAAAACCCTAACTTCTAGCGGGGTAGGGCGCTTAGCGCCTCATGCTTGCTTCGTATATGATGATACGCAAAACCAAAGCTTATTCAGAAAGCGGTGCCTATGCTTGCCATAGCCCATGCCTGTGCCATCCTCGGCCTCGATGGCCTGCTCGTCGAAGTTCAGGTGGACTTCAACCCGCGCGCTGGTATCCCGTCATTTGCGATCGTCGGCCTGCCAGATAGCGCCGTGCGCGAAAGCCGCGAGCGCGTGCGCGCGGCGATTCGCAACAGCCGGTTGCAGTTTCCAAATAAATCGTACGTCGTCAACCTCTCACCGGCCAATCTGCCGAAGCATGGCCCTGCCTACGACCTCGCCGTCGCAGTCGGCGTGCTCGCCGCGACCGATCAGGTGCCGCCCACTGCGCTCGACCGCGCGCTGTTTATCGGTGAGCTTTCGCTCGATGGGCGGGTGATGCACGTTAAGGGCGTCATGTCGATGGCGCACGCCGCTGCGCAGGCCGGGTTTCATACGGTGTATGTGCCCGTCGAGGATGCCCCGCAGGCTGCGGTCGTCGAGGGCCTTAACGTGTTTCCGGTGGCGTCGTTGGGGCAACTCGTCGAGCATCTGTATGGCCTTGCGCCCATTCCAGCGCAGCCCCCGGCGGATTTTACGCTTTCGCACGCTTCGCTGCCGGCTGACCTCGTCGACTTCGCCGACGTGAAGGGCCAGGAACACGTGAAGCGCGCGTTGGAAATCGCCGCAGCGGGTAACCACAACGTTCGCCTCGTGGGGCCGCCCGGCGTCGGGAAGACGCTGCTCGCACGGGCTGTGCCCGGCATTTTGCCACACCTCACCGTCGAAGAAGCCCTCGAAGTCACGCGCATCTACTCCGTGACCGACCTGCTACCCGCCGATCAATCGCTGTTGCACCATCGACCGTTCCGCAGCCCGCACCACACCATCAGTCAGGCCGGGTTGGTTGGCGGTGGGTCGGTTCCCAAGCCCGGCGAAGTGAGCCTCAGTCATCGCGGCGTCCTCTTTTTGGATGAAATCAACGAACTACCGACGCGCACTCTCGAAGTGCTACGCCAACCCATCGAAGACAAAACGGTAACCATCAGCCGTGCGAAAAGCACCATCACCTTCCCGGCGAACTTTCTGCTCATCGCATCGCATAACCCGTGCCCGTGTGGCTACTACGGCGACACCACCCGCGAGTGCACCTGCACCCCCAATATGATTACCCGCTACGCCTCCAAGTTGAGCGGCCCCCTGCTCGACCGCATCGACATCCACGTGGAAGTGCCGCGCGTGGAATACGACAAACTCACCAGTACCGAGCGCGGCGAATCGTCGTCTACGGTGCGGGCGCGCGTCGAGTGTGCTCGCGACCGCCAGACCGCGCGCTTTGCGGGGCACCCCGGCTTGTTTGCAAACGCCGACATGGGCGCAGGCGACGTACAGGAGATGTGCCGTCTCGCGCCAGAAGCCGACCAACTCCTCGACCTCTCGGTGCGCAAAATGCAACTGAGTGCGCGGGCGTACCATCGCGTGCTTAAGCTCAGCCGCACGGTTGCCGACCTCGGCGAAACGAATTTAATACAGGTTAACCATGTTGCCGAGGCCCTACAGTATCGCTCTGCGTTACAATAGCCCCCAGTTTGAGAGCTGAGGGAGGCACATCATGGCAAATATCGACCAGGCATTGCTGCTGCTCCACAGCGACGATGTCGCGAAACGCAAGCAGGCGATTTTACTACTCGCCAAAAGCGAAAACCGCGAGGCGCTTCAGCCGTTGTTGTGGGCCGGCAAAAACGACCCCGACGCCGAACTGCGTAACCTTGCGCTGCGCAGCGCCCGCTACGTAAAGCAACAAGTCGAAGAGCAGGAGGTTTTCGACGCCGACGAGGGGTACGATTTCCTCGAAGAACCGGTTGTCGCGCGCGGGCCGGGTGTCTCGGCGGAGGACGAACGCCGCGCCGCGCAACTCGTGCAGCAAGCGATGGACCTGCACATCGACGGGGACGACCAGACCGCGCTGAAGGTGCTCGTGCAGGCGCTCGATACCGACCCCGGCGTGGCCGACGAGGCCACGGTGCGCAACATGGCCTCGAACATGATCGACCTGCCGCCAGACGAGGCGGTCTTCGCGCTCACACGCCCCAACCAGCGCAAGTTGTACATCTTCGATGAAGGCGAGGACGAAGAAGACCTGCCCACGTGGGGCACCGTCGTCCTCGATATTGGCATCTACACCGTCGTGAGTGTCTTTGGTTTCGTTGCGCTGTTGTTGATGGTCTTCGTGCGCTTTTTGCCGTTGGTGCGAGAGGGGTTGCAGGAAATCAGTCGGTTGCCCGAGGTGCAAACGCCCGAATTCGCCGAGTCGCTACAGATCATCGAGCAATACCTGCAAACGTTAGAGAACAACTTCGCAGCCGTCGTTGTTGTCTCCGCGTTTGGCACGGCGTTGCAGTCCATCCTGCTCACATTCTTGCTCACACTGTCGATCCATTTTGTGGCGTCGAACGTGCTGAACGGACGCGGCACCATCCCCCAAACGATGACGCAGCTTATCCCATTGCAGACGTGGTTCACCGTCATATCCTACGTAGGGCTGGTCGCGGCGCTGTTTTTACTCCCCACATCCATCGCGGGCTTTCAGGAGCGCAGTGGGTGGAGTTTTGAACTCAGTGTCTACGACATCGGGATGCTAGCGTTGATCATAGCATAC
>CAYSVE010000185.1:0-9401 GCA_964434365.1 uncultured Anaerolineaceae bacterium
CAGGAAGGCGCAGATTATGCTGCCGAGTAAGCAGGTTCCCCACATCTACGAGTTCGTACACCGCAAACCCGGCCATGCGCCGATTTCCCGCACGACCGAGATCATGCGCTACATCTGCCAGGCGCACACCAGCCAAACGCCGCTCAACTTCATAATCGTCACATACAACCCCGCCTCGCCGATCTTCGGCTATCGAAGTGGTGTACGCCTGTGGCATAGCGTGCCTCGCAAACAGTACAACCTCGCGGTCATCATCGCAGACCGCGGCAAACGCGATTTGCTAAGAGCCTTGCTCGTGAACATGCCCCCGTACCTTAAAGTGACCGTGAAGGTGTTCGCGCCCAGCGAACGCGAAGCGGCCCTACGCTGGTTTTACCCCCTTAAGCCGGTGCCGCTTATCATCGACCGGCGGGAGATCGGTTAAGCGCAGGTAATTCACCTTACAATGTATTAATTTGACAAAAGGGGTTAAGTTGGACTATCTTTGTGGGCCTACTAACAGGCCACCAACATGCAAACCAAGCCTTCGGTCATCCACGAAGTTATCCAAAACCACAGCAATCGCAACATCACCGATCACAGCCTTGCCGTTATCGATGAACACTTTGCCAAGCGGCAAGGGCCAGTGCGTATTCTGCTACGCACGGCGCATCCGCCAAACGTGCTGCGCTGTATGCGGTTCCTCAGCAGCGTCATGCCTACTACCAGCAGCGACCGCGTGGCGATGCTCATCGATGATCGTGGGCGGTTGGCTGTCGCGCAGATGCTCGCGCGCAGCATCAACAGCGACCACCAAATATCCGTGCGCGCCTTCCACAAGGAAAACCGTACGCTGGCCTTGGGGTGGTTGTGTGTCGGTTGCCACGACACCCCGGTTATCGCGCGGCGGGTGATGGGCTAGTTCGTCAGCAGCAATTCATTCGATAGCGGCCCCATAAGCCCGGTGCTATCCACCGAGGCGACAGCCAACCCGGCGTACTGCTGTGGTACGAAGCCATCCCAGCGCACGCTGGTATCGCTCACCGGGAACCGCTGATAATAGATGAGTCCGTCTGGACGGCGCAGCGCCACCACGTAGCTTGTCGCGCCCGGGGCTGGCTCCCATAGCAGGGTGCGCGTCCCGTCACCGTTATCGCGGAGGGTGATGTTGCGCGGCGGGCGAGGGCCATCGGCCAACGATTTGACCACCGACAACACGGTTTGTGTTGCGCGCTTGAGGTAATCGGGGTGTACGCCGTCGATGGTATCGGTGGAATCGGCGTAGCGGGTGTCTTCAAGCCCTTCGATAAAACGTACCGATGGATACCCGGCCTCCTCGAAGGAGAAGTGGTCGCCATAGCGCCCGGGCCGGTCGAGCGCGTCCTGCATCATCAGGTCCATGCCGGTGTTGTGCTCCGCGCTGATGACCTCGATGCTGCGCGCCAGTTGGCGGCTGGCCGAGCCTTCGTTGGGGCCACCGCTGAACAGCCGCATCTGGCCGTCGTTGATGGTGCCGTCGGCCCCACGCAAGTTGCCGATCGTGTCCAGGTTTATCATCGCAGTCACGTCGATATTCTGCGCGCGGATGTAGTCATTCACGAATGCCTGGCTGCCCTGCCGCCCCACTTCCTCGGCGGCGAAAGCCACAAACACGATCGTCGCGCGGTGTTGTTCACGGCTGAGCACGCGCGCCAGTTCGATGAGGGCCGCGACGCCGCTGCCGTTGTCATCGGCCCCGGGGGCGTAGGTTCGCGCGTCTTCGAGGTCGTCGCCCCGGCTATCGTAGTGCGCGCCGATAACGATCGTCCCGGCACCGATTTCGGTGCCCGTGAGGATGCCCACCACATTCGTTTGAACCGACTGCACCCCGGCCCAGTCGGCCCGGAAGTCGTGCGGAAGCACGTACAAATTGCCGTTGGACGCATCGGCAATCCCCTGGAACTGCGTCAGCAGGTAGTTGCGTGCCGCACCCACCCCCTGGTTGGGGTCGGCCTGGGTGCTATTCACATGGCGGGTGCGGAAGTTTTGCAGCGCCCGCACATGCAGCATCAGCCGGTCGGCTTCGATCTGACCACGCAGTTCGGCAAGGCGTAGTTCGATCGCGTTGGCGTTCTGCGCGATGGCCGTTGCAGCCTCCTGCGGAAGCTCGGTGGGGCTTAGGGTGCTATAGCCGATGGTCGGTGGGGGTGCCTCGGTAGACCGAGGCACGAGTGTCGGCGGACCTTCGGCAGCCAGGGTACATGCCAGTAGCGGCACGGCCAGCGCCCACAAAATAATCAACCATCGTTTCCGTTGCTCTGTCACAGCCCATTGCCCACCTAACCTCACACAGCGCTCATAGTTTACCATTGGTCGCCATTTTCGATGAGGGGGCGTGGCGGAGTCGTGGTGAATGCGGCATAGTTAGCGGTGGTGAATCGTCGTTTTTTTGGAGGAATACCCCATGCGAGACATGACCCCGGCAGAGCGCACCGCCTTCCTGATGCACGAAACCCGCACGGGCAAGCTGGCTACCGTGCGCGCCGATGGCCGCCCCCACGTCGCGCCGATTTGGTACGTCGTGGATGGCGACGATCTCGTCTTCATGACGTGGCACGAGTCCGTCAAGGCGACGAACATCCGCCGCGACCGGCGCGCGAGCCTCTGCGTGGACTTCGAAGCGCCGCCTTACGCGTTCGTCATTGTGGAGGGTGAAATCGACATCGTCGACGTAACCGACGAAGAGCGGGTGATGTGGGCCGCGAAGATCGGCGGGCGCTACATGGGCGAGGATCAAGCCGAGGCGTTCGGCGCACGCAACGGCGTGGCGGGTGAGCTTGTGCTGCGCCTGAAGCCGACGAAGATCATCGCGAAGGATGACCTGAGCGACTGAGTGTCTTCGCCCACAAAACGGGAGCAAGATGGTGCTCCCGTCGAACTGACCGAAAATTACGCTGCCTCGATCTGCCGGGTGACTTCCTTCAGGTCGTCGAAGCCAATGGGCTTAATCATGATCTGGTCAGCCTGGTCGGCGAGTTGCTCTGCGAGGATGACATCCGCCGTGGTGAGGATCACCCGCGTGTTGTCGTAGCGCGAGTCCGCGCGAATCTGCGCCAGCAAATCGGCACCGGAAACACCCGGCAGGTGCAGGTCTAGCAGGATAATGTCTGGTATAGGCCGCAAGGTCTTGAGGGTGTTGCGGGCAAGTGTACCGTTTTGGATTAGCGTCGTGGTGTAGCCCACTTGCTCCAACGCCAGTTTGAACACAAACCCCTGGCCTGGGTGGTCTTCGATGATGAGTGCTTCGCCGTTTGGCATGTTATATCGCTCCCTTTGTGATGGGCAGCGTGACCGTGAACGTCGAGCCGTTGCCCGGTTCACTCTCGACCGTCACGTTACCACCCAGTAGTTCGGAAAATTGCTTTACTAGTGAAAGCCCAAGGCCAATCCCGCCGTATTGTCGCGTGATGCTCTCGTCGCCCTGACGGAACTCCGCGAAAACAACGTCGTGCTGATCCTGCGGGATGCCAACACCGGTGTCCTGTACTTCGAAGCGAATTTCATCGTCGGAAGACCGCATGGTGTGCACACGAATTTGTCCTTCGTCGGTGAATTTTATCGCATTACTCACCAGGTTGTTAAGGATGAGTGTGAGCTTGTTCGGGTCTGTCTTTATCGTCTCTGGCAAGTCGTCTCCCTTCGAAACCTCAAACACCAGCCCCTTGTGCTGCGCCGCAGAGCGCATCCGCATCTCCAGGTGCCCCAGTAGCGTCTCCAATGCGACATCTTCTGTAGCAACGGTGGGAGAATCCCCCGCAAGCTCCAAGCGCGATTGCTCCAGCAATTCGTCGATCAAAAAACGCAGTTCGTCCGCATAGCGGATGATCTGCCCGGTGACTTCGCGCTGCTGATCGCTGATTTCGCCGAGGGCGTCGGCCTTCAGGGCGCCCGCCATGCCGATCACCGCGCCCAGTGGGGTGCGCAGTTCGTGGCTGATGCGCGCCAGCAGTTGTGTTTTGAAGCGCACGGCGTCGTTGGCCTCTTCGATTTTGCCTTCGAGGGTACCCGCCATGGTATAAAAGGCATCTGCGAGTTCTTCAACTTCGTTGCCGGTTTTAATCGGCACTTGATGCCTGTACTCACCCTCGGTGATGCGCTGCGCCACGCCCTTCAGCGTGAGCACCGGGGCGATGATCAATCGCTGGGAGATGAACCCTGCGATGAGGGTAAACACGATGATGAGCGCGGTGAGCACGACGCTCAACGCAGACATCGTTTGAGTTAGCCCGGCGATGTTGGCTTGCTTTTCGGCAAAACTGGCCTGGGTTTGCGCCAGCCCCCTCCCCAGCACATCGAGATAGTCATCCTCGGCGGCTTCCATCGCTGCCTTGGCTTCGAAGATTGCCTCCTCGGTAGCCTCGCCCTCTTCCACTTCCTCGACAGCCTCCACAAAGGCCAAGGCAGTGTTAATCATGTCGTCGGTGGCAGCGTCGATTGCAGCGATGTCGACCGTGTCGGTGTTCGGGAAGAGCGTGCTGTAGCGCGTCAGGTTTTCCTCGATAGCCTCACCCGCTTCGAGTAACTCCTCGATTTCGCTCTCGGCTTCCTCTTCATCTTCCTCTTGGATGACAGCGAGGCTGAGTGCCTCAAGGTGCGCACGCCAAATGCCCGTATTCATTTCTTCCAGCGCAGCAAGGGCAGGCGCGATGCCTTCGGCCAACGCACGCACCGCAGAGGTCACCTGCTGGTTCAGTCGGTAGGTGACGACAGCGATGAGAATGGCGATGAGGACCAGGAAACCCAGCAACGCGGCACCAAGCGTTCGCAACGACAAGTTGATCTGTGTTAGATGCATTAGCTATCCATCTTGTATGTAATATATCTTAACACTAAATAGCATAGATGAGGAATTGATCGGTGTCAATAAAAGCGAGGTTAAGGTAAAGAAGAATTCATAATCGGCAATGTGCCCACCCACTTTTTTTGATCTCCTATGACCCCTTATAACACTCTTTAACAGGTAAAGTGTTCCCTCATGACGCAAAACCGTTTATAATTTAAGTAACCCCGTTAGCAACGAGCGATACAACCGTGGAAACGATCCTCTATAAGTGGAACGCAGAGAAGATCATGCTGATGGCGAACCACCCGCAGACGGCGGTTCATGGGCGCGTGTTGGCCTTCCCCGAACGCTGGGAACTGCTGGACCGCACGGCGACCGCGGCGTGGGGCCAACTCACCGAGGAAAACGACAAATACCGGGTGGCCCTCAACCTGTTCAAAGTGCACAAGGGCGATTTACTCGGTGGCTGTGCCTGTAATTGCAGCGAGTCCAAGCCGTGTAAGCACGCGCTGGGCATGTTATTCCTGCTTGTGGAGCAGCCCGGCCTGTTCGCCGACCGCAGCGACCTCACCCCGGCAGCCGCCGATATGCTCGGCGAGGACTACAAAAAAACGCTGGCCCGCTATATGCGCGGCAGCCGCGCCGCCGCCGAACTCGACGAGACGAACACCATACGCCTGCAACGCGTGAAGAAGGGCATGGCGGTTTTCCAAACCTGGCTGGAAGACCTCGTTCGGCAGGGACTCGCCGCCGCCCACGTGCAGGACCGCGAGTTCTGGAAGGCGATGAGCGACCGCTTGGTCGACGCCGAACTGCCCCGCCTCGCCCGCGAGTTGCGCGAAGTGGGGCAACTGCCGCACACTGTCGACGAATGGCTGGACCCGGTGCTGATGCGGTTGGGTCGCTTTTACCTCATGACGCGCAGCTTCGAGCGGTACGACCTGCTGGAACCCGAAGCCCGCGCCGACCTGCGCTCGGCCATCGGTTGGCAGCTTCGCCTCGAAGAAGTCGGCACCCCGCAGCCGGTGGAAGACGTGTGGTGGGTTATCGGCCAGCGGGCGGCCAGCCCCACCGAGAACGTCCGCGAGCGCGATACCTGGCTATACGGTAGTAGCACCCAGCGCATGGCACATATCCACGAAGTTGCCCTACACGACGACCTATTCGAGGCGTCGATGGTCGTCGGCGATCGCTTAACAGGGGCCTTGGTGTTTTTGCCATCGCAGGCCCCGCTGCGGGCGCACGTCTCATCCGTAGATAGCATCGAAACGGCGACGGAACTGCCGCCGGGGCGCACCATCGCCGATAGCATCGCCAGCGCGCAGGACATCTTCCGCGCGAACCCGTGGCAAAACGAATATCCGGTTTGGCTGACTGGCGTGCTACCCACGCCCTTCGACGAAGGCTGGGCACTGCGCGAGGTCGACGGCACGTACCTCCCCCTGGCCGACAACTACGGCGACCGCTGGCTGCTGCTGGCACTCAGTGGTGGCCGCACCATGCCCCTTGGTGGCATCTGGGATGGCATCGGCCTGTTTCCGCTCTCGGTTAAGGGCGAAACGGGCACCCTCGTCGACCTGGAGGACCTGAAGTGGTCGAGCTAATGATCAAGCATGCCGTCGCAGGGACACCGCAACCGGGCAACCTGCTCGTCGGCGCGGCGAATCGTGCGATCCACAACCAGCAACAGGTGACGATGCAGCCGCCTGCCAGGGGTGCGCGGCACGGGTGGCCACAGGCCCCCGAAGACCCTCGGCGTGCGTGCACACCTGCCGCGATGGATATGCTGCACAGCATCTACTTCCTGCGCTCAGACACCATCTACGAGTGGGTGGAACTCATCGATAGGCGGGCCGAGCGCGTGCCGTGGGAAAACGTCCCGGCAGTATTGACGATGGGTGACCAACTCGCCGACCCGTTGCAGGCGCGCCTGATTTCGCTGGTCGGCGAGCGGGGCCGGTGGCTGGCGGCACAGGCCGAGGACGACCGGTGGGAGTGGGCACTGAAGGACTACGATGATCTCGACCCGCCCATCCAACCCGATACCGTCGTTTTGTTGCGCCACCTGGAAAAACGGCGCAAGGGTCTGTTCGATGACCACCCCCCGCTCGACGCCCTCGGCCTGTATCATCGCCCGTGGAAGAAAAAGATCGCGAAGGCGTTGGTCTACAGCCTGCGCGACCACGCGCGCGACCGTACCGAACGCCCCGACTTGAATGTTCGACGCCAGTTGATGGGCTGGATTGCCTATCACTATCCGCTGGATGTTGCGCCAGAGCTACTTAACACACTGGGCCTGCTAAGGCGGCTGAAGAAAAAGTATGATTGGCTGCCTGTTTTACAACGGGTCCAGGCGATCTTCGCAGAACGCAACCGATTACACGCGGTGGTATCGCGAACATGAACCCGCGCGAGCGCTCGGCGGCGGTCCTCGGCACCGAAACGCCCGGTGACGTGCTGTTGCAGGCTGCCAACAATCGACTGCGCCGACGCACCGCAAAATTCGACAACGAGCAATCGCACGGGCAACCCTTTGCACCCTGCCCGCCCGAAACACGACCGCTTTGCCGTCCGCAAGCGGCGGGGTACGCCTACCTCAACCACCTGCACGACCTGTTCGAAGAGTGGCTACAATGGCTCAACACGCGTGGCGAGCGTGTCCCTGCCGAGGCGGTGCCCTACCTGTTGGAACTCGGCGAGCGTCACCGTGTGTGGCGGTCGGCCATCTTCCCGATACTGGGTAACCGGGGGCGCTGGGCTGCGCTGCAACATCCGGCGCTGAAGTGGGCTTGCGAACCCGTCGTCGCTTACCGCGTAACCTATGATACTGTAGCTGAGAGCGAGGCCCTGCGAGCGATGCAGCTCGGCCTCCACGATAGCAGCCCGGGGCTGCACGCGCTGCGGCAGCATTCACGGCTGTGGACCGAGGCCTTCGCCGACGAATTTCTGGTGTACCTGATGGCGCACCTTACCCGGCGGCCAACGTTCCGCGATGGCGGCCTGCGTGCAGTGACGAGTTACGTGGTGCCGAACAGCATCCCGATCACGAAGGCGCGTGCGTTGCTGGATGCGCTGGCAATACCCAAGCCCGATTCGTGGCGGCTGGCAACTTACAATGTGCGCAACACGCTGAGCCTCCGCTTGCGGTTGTACGAGGCCGTGACAGGAGAACGCCTATGAACGGCGGCACAATAAAACCCGCCCGACCGTCGTTTTCGGCACTGAGTAAGGCCACGGTAACGGGCCACGATGCCCCCGCCGATTTGCTGCTGCGGATTGCGCTGGCCGGGCATCAGCGCGACGCATCGGGCACGGCCAACACCCAGCAGATGGCACAGGCACTGCCACCCTGCCCCCCAGAAACACGGCCTGTGTGTCGTCCACAAGCCGTTGTGTATGCACGCACGTGGCAAAGGTTCCCGTCCATATTTGCCGAATGGCTGCGGCTGCTCGCGCTGCGCGGCGAGCGCGTCCCGGCCGACGTCGTACCGCACCTGTTGCATGTTGGGGCGACGCACAAAGTTTGGCAGCCCACGATTTACCCGGTACTGGGGAATCGTGGGCGGTGGCTTGCCGAGCACAACCGGGCGTATCGGTGGGCGAATAAGCACAACGCGCCGAAGCGCGTCAGCGGCAACGTCATCGCCGAAGCCGAGAAAAAAGCGCTGCGAGGGCTATCGGAGCGTACCGGCGACATCGCGACCCGGGTGAAACTGCTGCACCGGCACGGCTGGCCCTGGAGCGAAGCGTTCACCGATGTGGCCCTTGCATATTTGGCCGAATACATCCGCCGGCAACAATACCCGCAACTATACAACTGGGTTCAAGGCTCCGACCTGCCCGAGTCGTTGGCGCTCCGCATTCCGCTCAGCAAGTCGAAAGCGCTCTTCGACTTTTTGATACAACACAAGAGCAATCCGCACGCGCGCCGCTGGCAGGTCGTCACCGTTACCGATACGCTGCATCATCGTTCGCGGCTGTACGAGGCCGTAACAGGGGAACGCCTATGACCAGCCGGGCCATCGTGGGCATCCCTCAGCCTCAACCGTACCTGCTGGGGGTCGTTGCGCAGCAGGTGAACCAGCGCGCCGAAGGGTCGCCGAAACGCCTTGAGGGTGTGCACCTGCAAGGCATCCCCACCGAGACGCACCCCCTCTGTAGTTCGAAGGCCGCTGCCGACCTGTGGCTCATCATCACGCGGTTGCGGGAGATGGCGCTGATCGTCGGCTGGTGCGAGGATGCATCGCGGGCGGGCGTGCTGGCGCCGTGGGCAGCCCTGCCCCAGTTGTTGCGCTTCGGCGATGAAACCAAGGCCGCACAGTCGGCGATTGTCCCGGTGTTGGGCACCCGTGGCCTGTGGCTGGCCAAACACATGGCGATGGACTGGGTGCATCGCCCTGCACCGCCAAAATTCGACATTGCGGCGGAACTCGACAAACTCACCGACACCGGGCTGCCCCATGTACGGCCTCGTAGCTACCAGGACCCCCTGCCCAACATTCTCATGCTACTGAAGGAAGATTACAGCACCTGGGATAGCAGCCTCGCAAAGCGCTTCATCGAGCGGCTCTACTTCAATGTGCGACCCAACCGCCTCGAC
>CAYSVE010000186.1:0-9400 GCA_964434365.1 uncultured Anaerolineaceae bacterium
TCGCCGGAAATCGCCTTTGCCGCGCTCGACCTCATCGACGTGACGTATGAGGTGCTGCCCGCCGTCTTCGACCCCGAGGCGGCGATGGCCGAGGGCGCGCCCGTTATCCACGACGAGCCAGATATCGTCGGCGGCCACGACCCGGGCCGCAACATCGTCCATCACATCGATGCTGCCGACGGCGACGCCGAAGCGCAATGGGCCAAGGCGGCCCACATCTTCGAGGGCGAATACCGGGTGCATCAGGTGCAGCAGGCCAGCATCGAGCCGCACATCTGCGTCACGTGGTGGGACGAAGACGACCGCCTCGTCATCCGCACGAGCACGCAGGTGCCGTTCCACGTCCGGCGGATGGTCGCGCCGCTGTTGGGCCTGCCCGTGAAGAAAATCCGCGTGATTAAGCCGCGCATCGGTGGCGGTTTCGGTGGCAAGCAGGAGATGCTCATCGAAGACCTGTGCGCGCACCTGACCATCGCCACGGGCCGCCCGGTACGCTTCGAGTATACCCGCGCGCAGGAGTTCACGAGTGCGCGCAGCCGCCACCCTGAGATTATCCGCTTCAAAACGGGCGTCACGAAGGATGGCGAAATCGTCGCTGCCGAAATGCATACCATCGGCAACACCGGTTCCTACGGCACGCACGGCCTCACCGTGTTGATGGTCAGCGGCTTCCGTGGCCTAACGACCTACAACGCGCCCTACAGTCGCTTTTTGTGCGACGTGGTCTACACGAACATTCCGTCGCCGGGGGCTTACCGGGGCTATGGCGCGCCGCAGGCCCTCTTTGCCCTGGAGACCCACACCGAGGACATCGCCTACCAGATGGGCATGGATGTGCTGGAATTCAAGCGCAAAAACTGGATCAAAGTCGGCGAGCCGATTCGCATGGCCGTGGCCCTCGGCGAAGGGCGCGAGGGCGGCCCACAGACGGTGACCACCTCCGCGCTGGAAGAATGCGTGGACATCGGCAGCCGGGCGGTGCAGTGGTACGACAAGCGCGGTAAAAACCGCACCGTCGAGGGGCAGCCGCACCTCAAGCGCGGCATCGGCATGGCGGTGTGCATGCACGGCACGGGCATCGCCGGGTTGGATATGGGCGCGGCGTCCATCAAGCTAAACGACGACGGCTCGTTCAATTTGCTGTTCGGCGCGACCGACCTCGGCACCGGGGCCGATACGGTGCTCGCGCAAATCGCAGCGGAAACGCTCGGCGTGCCCGTGGACGACATCATCGTTTACGCGGCGGATACCGACATGACGCCCTTCGACACGGGCGCGTATGCCAGCAGCACGACCTACATCAGCGGCGGCGCGGTGCTGAAGGCCTCGGAGCAGGTGAAGGCGCAAATCATCGCGCACTGCGCCGACTACATGCTCCAATGCGACCCGGCAGACCTCGACCTCGACGACCAGAAGGTCGTGCACCGCGATGGTCGCTTTAAGACGATGGAAGAGGACGCGCTGCACAGCACCCACCAGGAAAACCAACATCAGATTATGGCGACGGCCAGCCACATGAGCGATGTGTCGCCACCGCCGTTCGCGGCGCAGTTCGCCGAAGTCGTCGTCGATACCGAAACCGGCCAGGTGACGGTGGAGCGGCTGCTCATGGCCGTGGACTGCGGCATCGCGCTGAACCCCATCACGGCGGCGGGGCAGGTCGAGGGCGGCATGACGCAGGCGCTCGGCTACGCCCACTGCGAAGAAATGGCCTACGACGAACTCGGCATACCGCAGGCCACCCAGTTTGGCGACTATCACATCTACCGTGCAGACGAGATGCCCGACCTCGAAGTGATTTTCGTCGAGACGTACGAGCCAAGCGGCCCCTACGGCGCGAAGGCTGTCGCCGAAATCCCGAAGGACGGCGTGGCCCCCGCGTTGGCCTCGGCCATCTTCGATGCGACCGGCGTGCGTATTCCGTCGTTGCCGTATACGCCAGAACGGGTGTGGCGTGCTCTGCAAAGCGCCTCCGCTGGCACTGCCGCCGCCGATTAATGTGTGCTATAAGGCTGGGTGGGCCACCGTGCCCACCCCGGCTATAATCGGCGCAAGTCACCACTCGCTGAGTTTCGCAATGAGCGTCAAAATTTCCTGGTACCTCAAGCCGCATATTCTGCTGGTCCGTGTCGAAGGCATCGTCGATGCCAGTGATGTGCGCCGGGGGAATTCGCTGGTGGAGGCGGTGCTGGACGACACCGATAGCCTGCTCACACACGTGCTCATCGATGCGACGGCCATGACGCGCCTCACCATTAGCGTACACGATGCCATGGACGATCTGACAATAATCCACAACCCGAAGCTGGGCTGGTTGGTGGCCTACGGCGTGCCCAAATATCTGAAGGTCGTGCTGCGCTTCTTCTGCCGGATGATCGAACAATCGTCACGGGCGAAGACGCGCCAGTACGCCACCCGCGACGATGCGCTGGCACACCTCCGCGATGTAGACGGCACCCTGCCCGAACTCCCCTCGGATGCGCCGGGCTAGGGTTAATCGTCGTTTGCGCGGGCTTTGCCACGGAACAACCCACCCGGCAACAGCAAATACACCCCACACCCCAGCGCCGCGAGCAGCGTGATCGCCGCGCCGACGAAAAACAAGGCCGGGCGGTAGCCGAAGATCACCGCGATGGGCTGTGGGCCGGGCGGTATCGTCACGCCGATTTGCCCCTCGAAGCTCTCGACGGTCGCGGGGCGGCCATCGAGGGTGACGCGCCAGCCGGGGTAGGCTGTCTCCTGCACCGTCAGGAGCGTATCGCGGTTGGGGTTGGGCTGCGCCAAAATCGCGATTTGGTCTGGCAAGCGCCGCACCACCGTCGCCGGGCGCACGATGTCGTTCGTCATCGTGTCGTAGACGCGCGCCTCCTGGTTCGGCGACATCGTCCACGCGTACGGGAGCGCGTCCGATTTTTCCATCAGGCACGGCTCATCATCGATTTGCCCCGGCGGGCTGCCCGCCACATGCCGATACCCGTGCGCCGTGATAAGAAAATCGCGCTGGTCGTGGGTGAGCGGGATGGCAAACTGCGGCATCGCATACCAGATGAGGCGCGGGTCCTCGTAGATGTTGTAGTCGAAGGGGTACGGGTAGTAATCGGCCTCGATGGGGTACAACCGCACATCGTTGACAACGAACGTGCGCGCGTCGATGTAGCCGAACTGGTACACTGCCAACCCCGGTTCGTCTGGGGCGTACGCCTCGGCCAAAAAGCGCACACAGTCATCACTTGCGCTCAGGCCGTCGTCGATGTTGCGGAAGTTGTGCCACGGCTCCCAGGCGTAAAAGCTGAGCATCCCCGCATAGAACGTCGCCACCCCAAGCACAACCGCGCCTACCTGCCCCACACGCCCAAGCGCAAAACGCTGCCCGTCGCGGTTCGTCAATGCCGTGAACAGGCCATCGACCCGTACCGCGACCAGTATCGCCAACCAGAAGGACGCCGCGCCCAACGCTCGGCCCACAAAGCGCCATCGCGACAGGCCGGGTACCGTCCCATAGAGGAAGCGCCACGGCTGCAAGCCGCCGATGCCCCACGTCGTGAACAAGAACAGCAACACAACGCCGAGTATCCACAGCCGCCCGATGCCGCGCATGCGCGAGCGCCCCAACGCCGGGTGAACCGGCGGCACGATGATGAAAATCGCCAGTGCGAACCAAAGCGGCGTGACGAAGCTGTAGAAGAAGTGCCGCCGCCCTGGCGCGCGTTGCCAGAGGTAGCTCACGCCGTTCGTGTCGAAGAACTGCTCCAGCACCGCCCAGATGTTCACGACGCGTCCGGCGTCCTCCCAGGGAATGTGACCCCCGATGGAACCACGATGCCAGAAAATCGGCAGGAACACCGCCGCACTCAGGCCGAGGGTGAGCGCCGCTGCCAGCGCCAACCGCTGTATCGCGTGCCGGTCGATTTGCCACGCGCCGTTTACATCGCGCCACACGCTCCACGCGAGGGCCAAGCCGCCCACGCTCATGATCATCGGCAGCGTGTACCAGATGTTGCCGCCATAAAACTGCAACGTGAAGCTCAGCGCCAGCATGACCACCGGCCAGCGGGCAGTCGGCAGGCGGTAGAGCGCCACCGCTGCGCCGAGTATCCACGGCATGTAGGCCTGTGTAACCCCAAGCTGGAAAAACCCCTCGAAGATCATCGCGGTCATGTTGCCCTTGCCTAGCAGCATCATCGCGAGCAGCAAGCGCGCCGTAGGCCCTAACCCCAGCATCCGCGCGAGGAACCACCCGCCCAACGCCGCGATGAACCCATGTGCGACCACGCTTAGCTTGATGCCGACGACAGCATCGCCGAGTAGCAGGCTCGGCCCGGTGGAAAACGGGTTCAGCACGAACGCAAACGGGTTATCGATGAGCGGCTGGCCCTTGTGCAAATCTGGCTCCCACAGGGGGATGTACCCGTGCTCCCATAGGGTTTCGGTCGCGGTGAAGGCGCTACTCGTGAGCCACTGTCCCTCCCAGCCCCCGACGTAGGTCGCCGGGTTAGGCACCCAGAAGGCGCGCGTGGCGACGGTCGTCATCACCAACACCAGGCCGATTTCTGCGGCAACGACCGTCAGCGGTACAGCGCGCAGCCCGGTGAAGTCCGTCGGCGGGGCGTAATCGGCGCGGGCGGCCTTCAGCCAACCCCACGCGGGCGAAAACCGGGCACCAGCACCCAACCCAACAACGACCAGCACCAGCACCAGCGCGGGCAACTGAATTTCGGTGGGCATCAGCGCGAGCAGGCCCAGCACCGCCACCACTGCCGCAAAGCTCATCGCCAGCAGAATCGGCAGCGGCGGGCCGCTCATCGGCTGCGGGGGGGGCGGCTTCGGCGTCGATTTTTCCGCCATCGGCTAGCGCTCCTCAGCGGTTACGTAAAACAACCCGAACTGTTTTTCCGGCGGGCCGTCGTAGTCCGCGAAGATCAACTCGCGCGGACCGTAGACTTCTGCCAATAGGTCGAGGGTCGCCGTGTCGTCTGGCTCCACTAAAAACGCCTGGTCCAGGTACGCGGGTAACCCGGCGAGGTACCCCGCCCGCAGTGTCTCGCTCGTGAAGAAAAACACCGACGGTGGATCATCGACGAGGAAGTAGCGCAGCTTGTCGATGTAACCGGGGTCGCGCCAGCCCTTGCTGATGATGTGCACCTCGGCCTGCTCGCGCTCGAACGCGACCGCCTGGAAAATCGCATCGTCGAGGTCATGATAGGTGCGTATCGTCTGGTTAAAGCTGGCGAGGTGCGGCCCGAAATAGTACGTCACCTGCGCAGTCGCGAGGGCGAGGGCGGTGACCCACATCGCAATCTGTAGGGGCGCAGGCGAACGTAGTAAGCCTCGCCCGCTGTCCACATGGCCACCCTCGGTTAATTTAGGGGAAGGGCTTATACGCGCAGCCGTCAAAAACCGAAACAACGCCCACACCCCGACCGCCATCACCATCGGTAACACCGACGCGGTGACGATGTAGCGCGAACTGCCCGTACTCACCGAGAGGAACAACCCATTCGCAGCGGCCACGCTCACCGGCCAAAAGAACAGCACCACCGCCGGTTCGCGCCATCGACGCAGCAGCGCGGCAACGCCGATCAACAGAAACGGCACCGCGAACACCTGCACGAACGGTTGTGTCCCTGCATAGAACGGGCCACTCTCCGGTAGCGAAACGTATAGCAAAAACGCATTGCGAATGTGGATGAGATGTCCCTCTAGCCAGCCCTCACCTGCGGTAGAAGTTAGCAGGGTGCGCCAGTACTCGCCGCCGAAGCGATTCGCCGCCAATCGCCCGTTCAGCGCGAGGTCGGTGTTCTGGCTCCAGGTGATGTAAACCGGGGCCGCCAACACCACCGTGACGATCGCCGCGCGGAGCACACCCCGCCACGGTACACCGTTCGGCAGCGCATCCTTGCGGCCCATCACCACGAGCCAGCCCAACCACAGCACCGCCAACGGAATAAAAAACAGCCGCCCGCCCTCGAAAAAATACTGCGACAAGCCCAGGCAAACCCCGGCAAGCGTCCAATCGCGGCGGGTATTGTGGCGCAGCCCCCGCGCAACGAACGCAATTGCCAGCGTGCCCACCAGCGTATCGGCGATGTTGTTCATCGAAATGCGGCTGAAGTGCACCGCAAACGGGAACGTCGCCACCAGCACCGCCGCGATGAGCGCCGCCGTCCGGTCGAACAGCGTGCGCATCAGCAGCCACGTCGCCGGGACGACCAGCGCACCCGTCAGCGCACTCACCGCGCGCAGGCCGAACAAATCGCGCCCGAACCATGCCACCGATGTGTTCTGCCCGTAGGCGTAAAGCCACGTATACGGGTTGATGTCGTTCATCTGATGCAGCATCCGCACGTCGGTGCCCCACATTGTGAGGAGCTGCCCCACGGTGTTCATCTCATCGATGAGGACCTGCACGCCATCGCCCAATTGCCACAGGCGCAACACCAGCCCGAAAACCGTGATCGCGGCGAGCATCGCCATGTCGGGCAGCCGCCTAGGGGCGTAGGCGAATGCAAGGAGCCTCGCCCGCACACCGCCCACACCCACGGCCAACCCACCGACGGCCATCACGAACAGCGCAAATTGTAGGTGGTGCGAAATATCGTTTTCCAGCGGCACCAGTTGAATCGCCGCCAACGCGACGAGGCACAACATCGCCACCGCTGCGATGGCAACGTGCCACCGCGTGAGGGGTTGTTCTGCGCGTTCGACGTGTAGGGGCGATGTCGAGCCATGTCCGGCATCGTACACCCACCCCGCCCGAAGCCACACCACCGCCCCGGCGATCATCATGCCAGCCGCCCACGGGCGCAACGCACCCTCCCAGCGCGGGGCGAAGGCCACCGCCGCCCCAGCCATCAGCACGAAGGCCGTCAGCGCGAGGGCGCGCGGCGACCGCATCACCGCCGGGGTTCGGCGGGCGGTTTGGGGAGGTTGCTGGTTTTCCGTCGAGGACACGCCTGATTGTACGGACATTTTCACCTGGCCTCCACGATGACACCTGCCGGAACATAAAGTAACACGAATTGTTTCTGCGGTGAGACATTACGATACGGGCTAAACGACGGCTGTACCAGCGGGAATTCCGCCTCCACCATTGCGATTGCGTTTGTGCTGTTCACCTCGATGAAAAAGGCGTGGTCGACATCGCGCGGCAGCTCGTCTAAATACGCCTGCGTGAAGGTCTCGCCCTGTAGCACGGGCAGGATCATCGCCTTGCGCCGCGTGAGGAACATGCGCAGGTCGCGCGGAATCGTCTCGTCAATGGTGCTCTCGCTGATGAGATGCACCGCCGCCGACGGGGGCAAAGCCATCGCGCGGAGCATCGCGTCCTCGCTGTCGCGGAAGGAATTCGCCGCGCGCAACTGTTCGTTGTACGTCCGCAGGTGTGGCCCGAAGTAGTACAGCGCGTTTGCTGTCAGCAGAATACACAACATCGCGCCCACAAGAATCGGCCTCGCGAAGCGGCCCGTACCCACAATAAACCCAGCGACCTCCCACAGGCCGAGCGCCAACAAAAGGGCAATTGCTGGCGTGCCCACGACGTGCCGCGCGGCATCGGTGGGGTGCCGCATGAGGATACCGGTCGCCAACGCCACACCCAGCACCCATAGCCACGGCAGCGGGCCGCCCCCACGCCCGCGGATGACCGCCGCCGCAAAGCCGAGGATCAACAGCGGCACGGCAAACGACGGTACCAGCGGCTGCGTGCCCCCGTAGAACAGGCTGCCCTCGGGCCGGGCCACGTACAGATACACCGACTCGCGCGCACCGCGCAGCGTGTGCAGGGCCTCCGGCCCGGCGGGGTCGGTGAGGACGCGCCGCCAATGCGCCCCACTGCGCCCGGCGCGCTCCAACCGCCCGGCCATTTCGGCCCCGGTGGTGGCCCACACCCCCAGCACCGGCACAGCCATCAACCCCACCACGAGCAGCGTAATCGCCAGCCCGCGCACATTTCGTAGGGGCGCAGGCGAGTGATACGAGCCTCGCCCGACGCGCCCAATAATCACCAACCCCACCAGCAATATCACCAGCGGGCCGAACAGCAACCGCCCGCTCTCGTGGAAGTGAGCCGTCATGCCAAGCGCAAACCCGGCGATAGCCCAGTTACCGCGCCCGCCGACAGCCAGGCCGCGCGCGACGAAGGCCAACGCCAACACACCGAACAGCGGGTCGAACACGTTGGGGATGGCGATGCGGCTGAAGTGCACGTGCAGCGGTAGGGCAGTTATTACCAGTGCGGCACTCACCCCTACCGCGCGCCCGTACAGGTTTCTCCCTAAGGCCCACACCGCAGGGATCGTCAGCGCGCCGAACACCGCAGACGCGCTTCGCAGCCCGCCCAACGTGTTGCCGAACATCTGCACACCGATGAAGTGCAAATACGGGTGCACCCACGTATACGCGTACACCTCGTTGCGTTGCCGCAGCAGATGCACCTCCTGCACCCACAGGCCGTTGATCGGATTGATGGTCTGTTGCTCGTCGATGAGCAGGCGAACCGTCTCACCCGCGCCCCACCACCGCAGGCAAAACCCCAGCATTAGCAAGCCGCCCACGACAAGCACTTCTGCCGCGTTGGCACGCCCGAAACGCCTGGCCCGTCGCAGCAGGGCGCTCGGCCTAAGCGCGCCGAAACCCGCCGTGATGAGGGCTGAACTCGCTATATACAGCAGCAATTGCAGCGCCGTCGATGGGGTGGGGCGACGATATTGCATCACAACGGCCAAAGCCAGCAAGCCCATCCCAGCCACGGCGATGAACCAATCGCGGCCCGTTAACCGCTGCACGGGGTAGTGCCTGCGGAGGGTATCGGCTCGTGGCGGATTTCCGCGCAACGGTATCCACTTGGCGGCCCACACGCAAAGCGCGCTCATCAACGCCCCCGAAAAGCCCAGCGGGCGCAGTATGTCCCCCGCACGGACGGCCCCGTCGGCGGTGGGGGCGAGCAGTGTCGCCGCAACGACCGCTAGCACGACAGCGGCCACACCCAGCAACCGCACCGCCCATCGATGCAGCCGTACGCGCGGCACCGGTTGGGTGATGCTCGCGCTCACGGCTGCGGCTCCACATAAATGAGGGCGTACTGCCACAGCACCGGCACATCGTAGGGGCTAAAGCGCGGCACGGCATTGGGGAACGTCTCGGTGAGGTGTGCCAACGAGGCGGCGTCTTCGGGTTCCACGAAAAAGGCATGGCCCACATCACCGGGCAGGCGGTCGAGGTAGGCGCGGTCGAGTTCGGTGCTCAGTAGCACATTCAGCGGGGGCGGGGTGCGGTAGGTGAAGTAGTTCAGCAGCGGCATGAGGGGGTTAGTATTGCTTTCTATCGTGTGGATGACGTGCGCGTGGGGGCCATCGGGCAGGGCCAACAGGCGAAACATCGCGTCTTCGATGTCGTGGCAGCC
>CAYSVE010000187.1:0-9361 GCA_964434365.1 uncultured Anaerolineaceae bacterium
CCGCCGGTGGCGCAGAAAACCTGTGGTGGAATTATCGGCGGGACGGGGCGGACATGGCGCAGGTAAGTGTTCTGCCCGACGCTGCCGATCTCATCTGGCTCGACGACAATCGTTTCGCCTTTACGCCGTCCACGGGTGGGATGACCATCATGGATGTGAGCATCGGCAACGAGCAAACGCCCCTGCTGACGCCCCTGTGGGTGTATACGCGCTTGGCCCGTGTCGATGACAACACACTCGTCGCGTTTGCACGCCAAATTGCCGACCCCGACGACGGGACTGGCCTGCTTACGACAATCGACCTCGAAGCGGGGAGTGCCGCCTACGTTGGGCAGGCACCCGTAGACCTCAGCGGGTTGACGTGGGCACCGGGCGGTGCGGTCGCGGTTGCGTTTCGGGGGGGCGCGTTGGTGCTCATTAACCCGTTTACCGGGCAGGGGTTCTCGCTGCCGATTAACAACGCGGTGGCCTACGATTGGGGGCCGACTACGCCGCCACTCGTCGAAGGGTTACCGTTGCCGGTGAGCCTGTTTTTCATCGCGCCAGATGAAAATGGCGTCGACCAGGTGTGGCAGTTGCCGACGAGCGGTGGGCCGCCGTTATTGCTCACAAACTCAGAAACGCCTGTTGATGGCTACGTCGTCGCGCCGAACGGGCGCAGCGTGGCTTACACGACGCTCGGCAGCCTGTGGTTACAGCGCTTCGATGGCACCGAACCGCTGCAACTCGCAATTTTCTCTGGTGAGGGGCGGCGCGGCGAACCGGCCTTCAGCCGCGATAGCGTGCGTATCGCTTATGCCGACAATGGCATCTGGCAGGCCGATGTGAATGGCACCGACCCGCAGCTCATCGCGCCAGGCGAACCCGGTGAGCGCGAACTGTATGCGCCACGCTATGCCCCGAACGTCAACGCGCTGCTGGTGGATGTCGTCTATGCAGAGGGGTTTTCCACTGGCCTCCTTGACCTCACCTCTGGCGAATTGCAGGAAATGCCCTTCGGCCACAGCAACGGCCAGTGGTTGTTCGATGGCCGCATCCTCACCTATGGCGACGCTGCACGACGACCCGCACAGGCTGGGCTGTACGTCACCCCACCGACGCGCATCAGCCAACCGACGGAGTTGCTGCCCACGCTCGCGAATGTGCGCTTTGCCACCGAGACGGTGCCGGGTACGGTGCGGCTTGTGCTGGCGGGCGGTGCGGCGGTCGGCCCACGCGAACTGCGCATCGCCGATTTTCGCGAGGACACTGGTTTGCTGCCCGTGAGTGTGGGCGGATTTTTGGGTAACCCACAAATTTCGCCAGACGGGGGTTTCATCGCGGGCGTCAATGGTAGCGGCGGGCCGGTGGTGCTCCACAACGTCGCTAGCGGGGACCAAGTTGCGGTGGCAGCCCCCCAGCCTGCCAGGGCACTGCGCTGGGCGCGTCCCTAATGGCGTTCTTATGTTGATGTCTGATAATATACGTTTATGAACAGAAACCCTCACTCAAGGATGACCCATAATCCCAGGTGAACGAATACTCGTTATCGAAGACGAGGCCCGCATCGCCCAATTTATCGAACGCGGGTTAATTTACGAGGGATATCGGGTCAATGTGGCACGCGATGGCAAAACCGGGCTTAGCATCGCCCGTGATAACCCGCCAGACTTGGTTATCCTGGACTGGATGCTGCCAGGCCTCGATGGCCTGGAGGTTTGTAAGCGCCTGCGGACAGCAAGCGATGTGCCGATTTTGATGCTCACCGCGAAGGACGACATCAAAGACCGCGTTACCGGCCTCGATGCCGGGGCCGACGACTACCTCGTAAAACCCTTTTCCGTCGACGAACTGATGGCCCGCATTCGGGCGCTGTTCCGTCGCACCGTGCCGAACTCCAGCCCGGAGATTTTGCGCTTCAGCGACCTCACGCTGGATACAGGCACACACCGCGCGTATCGCAACGAGCGCGCCATCGACCTGACCGCCAAGGAGTACGAACTGCTAGAGTTGTTCATGCGCAACCCGCGGCAGGTGCTCACGCGCGATGTGATCTTCGACCGCGTGTGGGGCTACGACTTCGGAGGCGAGAGCAACATCATCGAGGTGTATGTGCGCTACCTGCGCCAGAAGACCGAAGCCGAGGACGAAGCGCGGCTCATCCATACTGTGCGCGGCGTCGGCTACGTGCTCCGCGAAGAAGAGTAATCTGCGTGTCCTCATGACCATCCGCACCAAGCTCATTCTGTGGTATGTGGGGCTGCTGACGTTTGTTATCGTGCTGTTCGGGTTTGCCGTGTTCGCGTTCATGCGCTGGACGCTCATCGACGCGGTGGATCGCACACTCGAAGAAACGGCCACCCAGGTGATAAGCAACAGCCGTGCCTTCCCGGTCGGCGAGTTTAGCAGCCCACAACGAATAAGCGTGCGCCTGCCACCACTCGATATTTTCCGTGCGAGTGGGGTCGAGGTGCAGGTGTGGGATATTTCTGGCGGGGAGCCGGTGTTTGCAGCGGCCTCCGCCAACATCTCCGACCTCGACAGTTCGTTGGACCCCGAAGCACTTGGCTCCACCGAGGAGCGCTATCGCAACGTCATCTTCGAAAACAACGAGCTGCGTGTGCTCACCCGGCCTGTCATCTTGTCGAATGGGGTGGTGTTCGGCAATGTGCAGGTCGCCGCGAGCTTGCAGACGGTGAACCAGGCTGTCGACCGCCTGCTGACGATTATGATGCTGAGCATGAGCCTTGCGATTGTGGGGTCCATCATCATCGGCCTCGTGCTCGCGAACCGCGCCCTGCGCCCCATCGATGACATCATCAAAGCTGCCGACCGCATCACAAAAACCGATGACCTCACGACGCGCATGGACTGGAGCGGCCCAATGGATGAGCTTGGCCGGCTCACGTCGGTTTTCAACCGCATGATGGAGCGGCTAGAGCATCTGTTCAATGTGCAGCGGCGTTTCGTGGCCGATGTCTCGCATGAGTTGCGCACCCCACTAACGGCTATTCGCGGCAATATGGACCTCATCGAGCGCTACGGTGTCGATGATGATTCCATCGAAGCCATTAGCGCGGAGACAGGGCGTATGGCGCGGATGGTCGATGATTTGCTGTTGCTCGCCCGCGCAGACTACGGTGGCCTCAAACTGGAGCTTGACCCGCTCGATTTAGATACGGTCGTTACCGAGGCCATCCGCGAGGCACAGATGATCGTACGGGGGCGTGGCCAGGATTTGGAGGTGAAGCTGGGCCGCTTCGAACCGGTACGCGTGAACGGCAACGCCGACCGCCTGAAGCAATTGCTACTGAACCTTGTTGGCAATGCGGTGAAGTTCACGCCGGATGGCGGTAGTATCACGCTCAGCCTCAGCGAAGAGGGGGCTTTTGCGGTGATGCGTGTGGCCGATACCGGCATTGGCATCGCCCCAGAAGACCTCGAAAACATCTTCGACCGTTTCTTCCAGGCCGATAGCGCCCGCGCCAACAGCGAGCAGGACAGCGGCACGGGCCTGGGGCTTTCCATCTGTAAGTGGATTGCCGAGGCACACAGTGGTCATATCCGCGTGGAGAGCGATGTGGGTAAGGGCACAACCTTCTCGATTTACATCCCCACGATGATGCACACCGCCGCCACACAGGTGAATATCACCCCGGTGCAGCGCACGAACAATGGCAAGAAGCCGTCGGGGCGTTTCCGCTTCCCGGTGGGCTAATTGGGGCACCGTCCCAGGATTCGGTCGCTTTACCGACGAGGCATGGCCTTGCCCCGACCCACACTTCCCCACCGATGGATGGCCCTGGGGGGACAGGTCACCGACCTGTCTGCCAAACAGACACCAGATACCACAAACGGCACTCTGTTAACCGTTTATCAAGCGCTGGTAATTACACCCCAGGAATGTTTGGGTCGGGGAAGGCGTTACCCGACGACCCCGGCGGCGTTGTAGGCGCAGGCGGTGGAGGAACATCGTTGTCGATGGGGAGCGCTTCGAGGTTGGCGCGCGTATCCACGACGATGAGCGCCAACCAGCCAATTTGCCCACCCGCTTCAACTTTGACCCACGCATTGTAGGGACTGCGCGCCAACAGGTTGACCTCCGCACCATCGGGCAGGCCGCCAATAACCGGGAAAACCGACCCCGGTGCCTCTCTCAGGTTTGCGCCTGCCGGGGCATTCACCCGCGCAATCGTACTGAGTACCCCATAGCGTTGCGGCGGCTGTGGCGTCGCGGAGTAGGTGCTTTCGATGAGGCCGGTGTTACGCTGTAGAATTTCGCCGAACATCCATCCGCTGACACCGTTCGAAAGTGCAACATGATACCAGTCTCCGGTGGGGTTGGTGCCGATGATCGTGAGGATTTCGCCGGCAGGCACCTGCCCGATAAGCGCGCCATCCAGCGATGGCTCCGACCGCATGTTCACGAGGCCCTCCGTCGCGACGTAACCGGGCTGAGGCAGCCACAGGGGCGTATCGAGCAGGCCAGTGGGCAAATGCTCGATAAGCGTGGTATCGAGCGGGGTTGTCTGCGATGCGGGGCCGCCCGGTTGGCTGAAGTCACCCGGCACATGCGGCACCACGATCTGCTGCCCGGTCCACAGGGGTTGTTCGAAGCCGTAGACGATGAGCGCGGAACGCCATTTTAGCCCGACGAAATACGTCCGATTTTCGATGGTGCGCACGA
This sequence comes from uncultured Anaerolineaceae bacterium, assembly GCA_964434365.1. Taxonomy (GTDB): domain Bacteria; phylum Chloroflexota; class Anaerolineae; order Aggregatilineales; family Phototrophicaceae; genus CAYSVE01. The sequence continues at coordinate 4,667 of CAYSVE010000187.1, forward strand.
CGACCGTCCCACTCAACGACAGCGATGCGCCATTAACGACCACCCGCGACGAGGCCCCATCCCAGCTTTGTAGAACCACCGTGTTGTGTGGGCTGTTCGGGCAGTCGGGTCGGTCGATGCCAGTTTGCACCACAAACGACGTCCATGCGGGGAAGTCTGGCGGCGACACATCGCGGATGTTCACATCTCCCAGTAGCAGCTTCGTCGTGCGGATGGGGTCATCGTGGCGCATCCACATCACACCGCCGCCCGTCACCTGGGTGATGATGGGCACGGTTTGCAGGCCGTCTACGAGGCCTGTTTCCACGAGGGCACCTACCGGAGCCATCGCATTACTCACCTGGCCTTCGGGTTGCACCTGTGGCGAACTGCCGCCATTGCAGATGTACCCCACCGGCCCGGTGCCACAGGCATCGCTAGAAAGAGTGTAAAGGCTGAGCAGGGTCTGTGAGCACTGCGGAAGGTCCTGTGAGGCGGCATCGTGTGTGCCTAACAGGACAACCCCGAGTGTCAACAGGAATAGCAGGCTAAAAAGTCGCCAGTAACGCATGATGTTTGTCCACGTAATCAAGAGCATCTCTTGGTGCTATACTAGCCGCAGTCCTACCATTCACGCTAGAGGGGGCCACCCTTGAAACAACTTCCGCCCGATGCCAACCCACCCATCCGCCTGTTGATGGCCGCCAGCCAGCGATTCCAACGCCCACAGCCCAATTGGATCGTGCAGGCCCCTGGACGTGAGATGTGGATCGCGGCGGTGCTACGTGAGGACTACGATTTTTTCATCGCAGCCGAGGATTACAACGCCGACACGTCGTTTAGCCATCGCAGCGCAAAAGTCAACCTGACCATCCGTAACCGGCCATTGCCGAAGTGGGCACGTTACCCGGCGGGGGTGCTGGTGACACTGGGCGACGCGGGTGTGCTATCGCAAGGGTTCGATGCGGTCGTACTCGGCGATGAGCCACAAGGCCCCCGCTACGAGTATGCGATGGGCCTTGCGTTTGCGGCCTTCGGCTATGCCCTCGCCGACCAGCCTGCTACCGAGGCGATGCTCGGCGATGTGGTCGAGGGCGTTCGCCGCGATTACCTCAGCTAGCCTTCGACGACTTTCAGGGCCTGTTCGACGCTTTTCTGCGGGCTAATCTTGATCTGCTCGTCGATCACGACGCCATCTGGCCCGATAACCCAGTGCGAACGGATGACCCCCATATACTTTTTGCCGTACATGCTCTTTTCTCCCCACGCGCCCCATGCGTCGAGGGTGGTGTGCTCGGGGTCGCTCAGCAGGTCGAAGTTGAGGTTTTCCTGCTCCTGCCACTTTTTCAGGGCATCGGGTTCATCTGGGCTGATGCCCAGCACGACGGCGTTGTTCGTCTCCAGCTTTGGGGTTTCGTCGCGGAAGCCGCATGCCTGGGTGGTGCACCCACTCGTGCCGGCCTTGGGGTAGGCAAACAGGACGACTGTTTGTCCGCGATAATCGCTCAGTTTGGTAGGGTTACCGTCCTGGTTCATCAGTTCGAAGTCTGGTGCGGTCTCGCTGGCTTTGGGCATGTCGATATCTCTCCAGTGTGTGAATGTGATACGCCGAATTGTATCAACAGCCGATGAGCGAGTGTTTAACGCGCGGCGGGGGTGTGCTATGCTGTTGCGCGTCATGAATGACTTCCGTCTCGCCCTCCTATGGATAGTTGTGTTAGCTGCCTGTGCGCCGCTGTTGCAGCGCATCCCCAACGGCAGCGACCACTACTTCATGATCGATGTCGGCGAGACACAAATCGTGCTCAACAACTGGGGCACGCTCCATGCGACGGGCTACCCACATTACGTCATCACGGGCAACCTGTTGACGACCGCCATGCGCACGATGAGCATCCCGGCGGTGCTTGCGCCAGCACTGGTGAGTTTGCTGTGGGGCCTCGTCGCACTCACGCTGATTTATGCGCTCGGTGCGCACATCACAGGGCAGCGATGGGCAGCCCTCGTGGTGACGACGGCCTTTGCGCTCACCCGCACGGTGTGGATTCACAACGTGATCGCGGAAATTTACTCGTTCGGGCTGGTGATACTCGTGGCGTTGTTGGCAATTGCGCTGTGGCAGCCGCCCATTCGAGGGCGGATTTACTGGTTGGCATTGTTGGGTGGCCTGGGTGTGGCGCATCACCGCGCGCTCGCGATGGTCGCCCCGGCGTTAATTGTCGCTGTCTCGCCAGATTTCATCGCGAACCGGCGCAACCTACCGCGCTTGCTTAGCTTCAGCCTCGGATTGGGCTTGTTGGGCTTCGTTCCTTACGCATACCTGATTTTCCGCGCACGCGCCGGGGCGGCATGGGTCTATGGTGAGCCGGGGACGTGGCCAGGCCTGTGGGACCAGTTCATCGGCACCGAGGCGAACCGCTTCATCGGCCCGCCAGCAACGCTCGCGGATTTCATCGCGAACCTCGTGCAGATTACCGGCATCGTCACGACCGACCTCACGCAAGTAGGCGCTGTGGTTGGGCTTGCCGGGCTGTTCTTCGGCCTACGACGGTACCCCCGCGCAGCGATAACGCTGCTATTGAGTGCTGGCGTCGCGTATGCTTTTCATGTGTGGTTTTACACCGATGTGCTCTCTGCGTTGATTTTGCCCGTCACGCTTAGCCTCGCGATGGGGTGGCTTTTTCTGGTCGATGCGGTGCTGCGCGTGCCCGTGGAAGTGCCGCGCTTGCGCCTCGTGGGGTTGGCCCTAGTGTGGGTGGGCCTGGGAACATCGCTGGTTGCACGCAATGCCTTCTTCATTGCGGACCACATCAACAACCCGGCGGGCTTAGAGACGATTGCCCTGGCGCAAGCTGCCCCACCCAACAGCACGATGATGCTACCCTGGGGGCCGCGTTACTTCGCACTTGGGTTTGCGAAGGACATCACGGGCGAACTCGCACACCTGTCGATAGTGGACCATCAGGGCGACTACCGTGCCAGCCTCAACCGCGGACCGCTTGTCACAGCCGAGTACGTGCGCTACCGTTATCCAATCGAATGGTGGCAGGAGCGCGTCGGCGCAGCGGTGTACACGCAAGCGGTGGGGCCAGGCCTCGTAGAAATTCGGACGGAGCCGAAAATTTCGCCGGGGGCATTGCCACCAATCGAAACGATTACGGCGCAGGCTGCACTGCGCTGCACGGAAGATCAACTACAGATACATGTGGATTGGCGGGCACCGGTCTCGCCTTTACCCGATATGAGTGTGTTCGTGCACCTCCTCGATGCAAGCGGCGCACTTATCGCACAGGCGGATCAGTTCGCGCCGGTGTACGGGTGGCGTCCGCTTTCGACGTGGCAGCCGGGTGAGATCATCCGCGATGTGTACGCGCTGCCGCGCGCCAATGGTGAAATCATTCGGTTGGGGTTATACATACAGCGCCCCGATGGGGGCTCCGAAAACACGGTAGAGTACGAAATGGGGGTCAACTGCGATGCGTAAGTGGAGTGTTCTGCTGCTGATATGCTTCGCTGCCTGCACGCCATCTGGCCCACGGCCCACCCCCACCGTCGATTTTGTGGGGGCCGGGGCCGTCGCGCCGAAGCGCCTTGCAACCGTAGCTATCTCCCCAACGCCGAATGAAGCTCAGCGGCAAGCCACCGAACTCGCGCGCCCGCAGCAAGCGGCGACACCCGCCCCGCGTCCTACCGCCACCGCGACAGTGTATATCGGCCTTTTCCTTGGGGAGCGCGCCAGCGATACCGACGGCGTGCCGGTCCTCGATCCCACGCGCTTCGCACAGCAGGGTTTGCTGCCGGCCCCCACACCGACGCTTGTGCTTGCGCGTTGTGGTATCCAGCCAGACCCATCGTTCGGCGAAGGTTGGCGCGCCGATACGACGCTTGTGCGCGAGCTGGGTTGCCCTATCGAGTTTACGCTGCCGTTTGTCGGCACGGCGCAGTTGTTCGAGCGGGGGATTATGTACTTTCGCCCGAGTGGGCAAATATGGGTGATTGCGCCGCGCTCCGAGCGCTATTGGTTCGTCGACCCTGTGCCGGAGGCCGAACCGGAGGTGCTGGCCGCGCCGACTGGCTTACGGGTGCCACAGTTGGGCTTTGGGGCGGTGTGGTCTACGGTGGAGGGAGTGCGCGATGAACTCGGATGGGCGCGGCTCGACGAAACCGAAGTCACGGTGTCGTTACAACGCTTCGAAGGGGGGACGTTATTCCTCGATGTCGAGAGCGCCCAGGTATTCGTGCTGCTGACGGATGGAACTGCGCTGGGTCCGTTTTAGGTTTATTTACGTGTAAGTTGCTTGAGTTCGGTTTCGTACAGGGCGCGGTGCTTGACGGCATCACCGAAGACGGCCACGCCGACATTCAGTACGGTGAGGCCCAATGTGCCGATGAAGAACCAGCCGAAGAACCCCTTGCGCGCGCCTTTAAGCCAGGCCGCGTGGCCGATAATGCTCGCCCCCGCGCCGATGAGCAGCATCCCAATGCCAGAAAGCCGACTCCACTGTTCGTAGTGTTCGTTCATGCCGTTGCTACTCCATACTTTACCTTAACGCAGCCGAGTATAGCGTTAGGCCAGGGCCGTGACAATCGGCTGGCCGTAGTTGGTTGCCTCGGGCATGTGCCACCGAATATCGGTGAAGCCTGCCCCGTCCAAAATTTCGGTCAGCTTGTCTCGCTTGAGGGCGCGATAGCGCGTGCTGTAGCTGCGGGGCTGCC
>CAYSVE010000188.1:0-9314 GCA_964434365.1 uncultured Anaerolineaceae bacterium
ATGCTTACCAGCAGTGTTGTGTTGGCCGACGACGGTTTTTCGCGCATTCGGTGGGTGTTCCCGGCGGCTATCGTTTTCAGCATCTGGTGGGGGCAGGCGATTGCGCAGGCCGTTGTGGCGTTGTATGCCTGGGCGCGCAAGCGACGCAACGCCCGCCGCTTCGTCGATGACGCTGGGACGACCTTCACCTTGCCTTACCTCGACGAAGAGGACGCAACACCCGTGCTCAGCCGCCGCCTGATGTCCACCGAGGCGATGCAGGCCGTCGAGGAACCGCGGGGCTGGGAGGCAATGCGCTTGCGGCTCAACCGAGTGCAGAACCCGGTATTCCGCCCGGTGTGGCGCAGTGCCGATTGGATCATCGGCCAGCCGACGTTTTTGCCCGCGCTGTTGGTGGTGGGGGCGCTTACGGTCACCGTGTTGCCGATGAGCCTCGGCACTGTACGGCTCGTGGAGCGGTTTGCCTTGCCCGATACACGGTACCTCACCTGGCAGTATACCGACGCCTCGCTAAACCCTGCGGGCAAAATCCTCATGACGCGGTCGAGCAATTTGCACCCGGTGTGGAACCGCCCCTACAGCGGCTACGATGGCGCGACGACCTTCGACTGGGCCTTCGACGATAACCCGAGTGGTTATACGCCCGAGGATTTGTTCGACATCGGTGTGGGCTACTTCGCGATGAACAATGTGGATTTTGCGCAGCGCTTCAATACGCCCGAGATGGCGGAGTTCATCGACCGGCTGACGCTGCTGAAGGTCATCGAGCCGGAACCGGGTATCGCGACGGGGAACACGGTGTTCTTCTACCGGGTGTTGCCACCGCAAACCGAGGTGGTCGCACAGTTCGGCGATCGCATTCGCCTGGAGGGCTACGACCTGAGCGCAGGGACTGTGTCGGCAGGGGAAACGCTGCGGGTGCGGCCCTATTGGCGTGCCACCGGCACCCCCTCGCAAAACTACTCGATGTTCGTACACTTTTACCCCAGTGGCGGCGAGCCGATACCCGTTGCTCAGTACGACGGCCCGCCAGCCAAGGCGACACGCCTCACCGTCACATGGGATGATCCGGTGGAACTCATCGTCGGTGCCGAGGCTCCGCTGACGCTACCGAACGACCTCGTGCCCGGCGACTACACGCTAGCGCTCGGCCTGTACGACTTCCAGACGGGGCAACGCCTCAGGCTACCGAATGGCTCCGATCGCTTCGAGATTACGGTGGCGGTGCGGTGACTGAAGCTATGGCAGCCACATCTCGGTGAACAGCACGCCGTCAATCCACTCGCCGTTGATGTTGATTTCCCAGTGCAGGTGGGGGCCGTTGCTGCGGCCACTGTTGCCCGTCACGCCGATGATCTGCCCGCGCTCGACGGTTTGGCCGCGCGAGACATGCAATTGAGACATATGCGAGTAGCCGCTGAATACACCGTAGCCGTGGTCGATAACGACGTGGTTGCCGCGAATATCGAGGGGGCCGCTGAAGGCCACACTGCCGCTGGCACTCGCCTGGATGGGCGTACCGGGCACAGCGCGCAGGTCCCAGCCGGTGTGGCGGGTTTGCGTGTTCTGGTTGAGGGTGCGATATGCGCCGAATGGCGACGTAATCACCGAACTGACGGGTGGCTGAAAGCCGAGGGTATCCCACATGGGGGTATCCATTGGATCGGCAAAAACACTTTCCAGGCGGGCATACTCGTTGCGTTCGATCTCCGGCGCGGTGAGGTAAGCGCGCTCTGGTGGCACGGTGAACGACTGCCGTGCGAACCCACCCCACCCAACAGTCACCAGTAGATTGAGCGTTACCGTCTGACCGTCGGCGAGGGTGGCCGTGACATCGAGGGCGTAATCGCGCGGGGTTTGGTCGATGCCGACAGCGACAAGGGCGTACAGGCCGCCATCGGAGCCGGGGAAGAAATCGACAAAGCGGCTGAGAAATCGCGCGCGGGCCTGCGTTGCCCCGCTAATTTGCAACAGCCCAACATCGCCCTGGTTAAGTGTGTCGAAGTAGCGGGCCAACGTCACCGGGCCGCTTTCAAAAGTTTGAACCGGAAAGGGACGCGGGCGCGGCTCCGGGTTAGGGTCGATTGTCACTTCTGGGCCGACGATGTCGTTGCCCTCCTGGGCTACCACAGGCACAACTGCGGCCCCCAACAGCAACACAACAATGATGAGTCGGCGTAACATCGGGCGGCTCCTGTTATTGCAGCGGGCGGAAGCGAACGGTATCGAGCACAGCCTGTATTTGTGGGCGTGCGCTATCCATCGCCTCGATAGGGTGGGTGTACATGAAAAAGGCGAAGTTCAACTGAAACTGCTGGGTGCCGACGAACCAACCACGGGTGTCGGGGGCATCGCCGCAGTCGACCGCTGCGAAGCTCGTGCCCTCGCCGATGGCATCCCCGATGCTGTAGGTGCGTTGCGCATCGGTGCCGATGTTGCAGGTTTGGTCCAGCACAGCCAGCCGAAGCAGGCGCAGGCCGTCGGTCCACAGGTTTGGCTCGGGGGTCGATGTGGTCAGGCCAAACTCGGCTTCGAGGGGGTTGCTGCGCGTGATGTTCGGGAAGCCCCACATGAGCACGATGCTGCCCGTGCCGCCCTCTACCGGGCCACGATAGATCGCGAAGGGCACGGTGCGCACGCCGTCGATGTCGCGCATGAGGTAGGTGTCGTAGGCGAACTCCCAATCGGGCGGCAGGTCGATGTCGATGGGCGGTGGAATTTGTTCACCGGCCAGGGTTTGCAGGTCTACCGTGACGACGGTCGGCGCTGGGGTGAGCGTCGGCAGCGCCTCGACCGTTGCGGCTTCGTCGATAGGCCCGCGCGAAATCACCTGGTCCAAAATCACGTTGAGGCTGTACACATCGTTGAGCACGAAGTTGCCGTTGACGTAAATCGTGGGCATCCCGGCAAAACTGTCGAGCGTGCTGGCTTCATCTGCTGCTGATTCGATGATGGCATCGGGCCTGCCGCTGATGAGGCAGGCCTCCCAGGCGTCGCGGTCGAGGCGGGCGGTATCGGCTGCACTTTGCAGGCGCGTCGCACTAAAGGCCTCGGCCCCGAAGGCCCCTTGCCACTGGAACATCAGCGCGTGGAACACCCAGAACTGCCCCTGTTCTGCCGCGCAGAGGGCGGCACGGGCGGCCCCCTGCCCATTGCCGATGGCCCCGCCGCTGTACAACGGCACGAACGTGTAGGCCGTATCGCCCGCGCTCACGCGCTCCACCATCGCGGGGAAAATCGCCTCGTGGGCGGCGCGGTTGGCCGGGCTATCGTAGCTGCCGTAGGCCACCACCTGCGCGACAGCGTCTGCGCTGCCCAGCCGAGGGTAGCCCTCCTCGGTGGTGCCGCGAGGCAAGCCGTCGAATTGTGAGGCGTCGAAGGCTGGTAGCGGGGTCGACGTGGGAACGAGGGTTGGCAAAGGGGTTGGGGTGGGGGCTGCACTGCACGCGGCCATCAACAGTGCGCCAAACCAAAGCCAGAATATCGTGCGCATAGGGTTTCGTCTCATCCAAAGCAACGAGCATTCAGCGTACCGATGTTGGCCGTGTTGGGCAAGCCTGGACTGTAACCGTAGGGATAGCAGAGGTTGGCGTATCGTTTGTGCCGCGATCTGTAGAATACCCGGATGGTACGGTAAAGCGAGGTGGGGTTAGCTCTTGTGCTGCGTCCAGTCGCGGGTGCGCAGGTGATCTTGTCCGTCGGTTTTGCGGCGGTTGGCGGTGATGCCACGGTTGTAGGCGGCCAGCCCGAAGATCAACCCAAGGAAGAGCACACCTGCAAACACAACGATTACGATAAAAGCCACTAACGACATGGTGACGGTCCCCCGTCTGTTTACGATATTTATACAGTATACGGGAAATCACCCGTCAGCGATGTGGCAGATGGGTTAAACCTGGTTAAAATTTATGGTGCCTACACCGGAAACCCGCCGATTTAGTCGCCGAGCGCAGACAAAACCGCCTCGATAGGCTCGCCGTTCACCGTGATGGCGACGCTTTCAACACCGTTGATGCGCAGGGCCGTTTGTCGCAATTGCTCGACGATGAGCGGTACGGCGCAGGCCCCCGCCGGGCGCATCTCGCCACTGAGAGCGACCGTTGCCGTGCTGCCCTGCACGCTGACGTCGTGCACGCTCACCGACGAATCGACGAGGGCGTTGGTGTAGCCGTCGCCGTTGGGCAGGGCAATGAGTGCTTCGAGCGCACCCCGCGCACGTGTGACGGTGTCTTCGGCGCCGATGAGGTTTTGCTGCAATGGCACAAGGTGATTTTCGCAGCCGACTTCGATGCTACCGGTTGGGGGTGTGCCGCCCGCCAACACGACGAATACATCCACGGTGCCTGGTGCTGCAATCGTGCGGCCATCGGCCTGCGATGAGACCGTCGTGCCGCTGTTGGAGGAGGTGGAGAGCACGACATTGTTGCCGCTTGCGGGGGCGGCATTCGGGTCGGCACCGTCTGGGGTGCGTGGGACGGCAATCACCTGCCCGACTTCCAACAGGCGCGCATCGATGAGGCAATTGGCGTTCAGCAGCGTATTCGCGTCGGTGGCGGTGCGTTGGCCCAGCCGAAACAGCGTATCGCCCGGCACAACGACGTACGGCGTCCAGCCGTCGGGGGTTTGGCAGTTCGGGTCGTTGATGTTGGCGGTGATGCGGGCCTGTGTCGTCGGGTTTAGGCTGGGCGGGGCCGCGAAAGCCACGGCTTCGGGCGCGTCGGTGGCGGGTGGCCCGCTGAAGTTCATCGGCGTGCGGGTGGGCTGGGCCGTGGCACCGACTGGCCCGCCGCTGCCCTCCACCGGGCGGATGTTTCGCGCCGGGTCGGATTGGTCGGAGAGGGAGCAGGCCAGCAACGGCAGTATGAGGGCGGCAAGGGCAAGGGCAAAACGGGGGGAACGCATCGGGCGGCCTTTCGAAACGATTGACGACGTACTTCTATTGTACGCCCAACGTCACACAATCACCCGACGCGTTGCCCCACGCTATTCCCACTCGATGGTGCCGGGTGGTTTACTCGTGACGTCGTAGGTGACGCGGTTGACGCCGGGGACTTCGTTCACGATGCGGCTGCTCACCCGCGCGATGAGGTCGTAGGGGAGCCGTGCCCAATCTGCCGTCATGAAGTCGTCGGTGGTGACAGCACGCAGCACGACCGTTTCCTCGTAGGTGCGTTCATCGCCCATCACACCGACGGAGCGCACCGGCAACAACACCACAAACGACTGCGACGTGCCTCCCGTGCCCGTCTTCCGCATGAGGTTGGCCTTGCGCAACTCCTCGGTGAAAATCGCATCGGCGTCGCGGAGGGTTTGCAGGCGCTCCTGTGTGATTTCGCCGAGGCAGCGTATCGCAAGGCCGGGGCCGGGGAACGGTTGCCGCCACACGATGTGCTCTGGCAGGCCGAGTTCGGTGCCGACGCGGCGCACTTCATCTTTGAACAGGTCGCGGATGGGTTCCACCAGGTCGAGGTCCATGTTTTCGGGCAGGCCGCCCACATTGTGGTGGCTCTTGATCACGCGTGATTGACCGCTGCTGGCCGCGCTCTCGATGACATCCGGGTAAATGGTGCCCTGCGCCAAAAAGTGAATGCCATCGAGCTTTTTGGCCTCCTCGGTAAACAGTTCGATGAACAGCCCACCGATGACCTTGCGCTTCATCTCCGGGTCGGTGACGCCGTACAGTTCGTAGAGGAAGGCTTCGGTCGCATCGAGCGCGACGAGGCGCATCCCGCGCTCATCGCGAAAGGCATGGATGACCTGGTCGGGTTCGTTTTTGCGCATCATGCCGGTGTTGATGAACACGCTGATAAGTTGCTCGCCGATGGCCCGGTGGATGAGGGCACCGGTCACGGCGCTATCCACACCACCACTGAGCGCGAGCAGCACACGCTCGTCGCCCACCTGCGCGCGGATGCGCTCGATTGCGTCTTCGATAAACGAGCGCGTGGTCCAATTTTGTTCGCAGCCGCACACGCCCAACACGAAGTTGCGCAGCATCGCCACACCCTGTGGCGTGTGGCTTACCTCTGGGTGGAACTGGACGCCATAAAAGCCGCGCGACATATCGCCGATGGCGGCGTAGGGCGAGTTCGAGGGGCGTGCAAGCGTGGTGAATCCCGCCGGTGGGGCTTCGATGCGGTCGCCGTGGGACATCCACACACTGAGCGTTTCGTCGAGACCGTCGAACAGCGGGCTAGCGGCGACCTGTCGAATATCTGCCGGGCCGTATTCACGCAGGCGCGAGGGGCCAACTTTGCCGCCCAGGGCGTCGGTGAGGGCTTGCATCCCGTAGCAAATGCCGAGTGTCGGCAGGGCAAGCACCGAGGTCGACATCGTCGGTGCGCCTGCATCGTAGATGCTGTTTGGCCCACCGCTGAGAATGTACCCCTTGGGGCTATGCTGTGCGATGACGTGCTGTGGCGCGTCGGGCGCAAAGACCTCGGCGTACACGCCCTGTTCGCGCACGCGCCGGGCGATCACCTGGGTGTACTGCGAGCCGAAATCGATGATAGCGATGCCGCCGTGGCGCGGGTCGGTCATGATGTCCTCCTAGTCCGCGAAGACGATATCGTTGCCGTCCATGCTGGCGATGGTCGCCAGGGCTTCCACCTGTACTTCGCCGATGCCCGCCTCAGCGAGGCGTTGACGCCCGCCCTCAAATGCCTTTTCGATGACCACACCCACCCCGACGAGGTGTGCCCCGGCACTCGCGACGATGCGGGCCATGGCGAGCAGGGTTTCGCCGCTTGCGAGGAAGTCGTCGATGATGAGTACGTTTTCGCCGCCGTGCAAAAATTCGGCGCTCACGAGTAGGTTGACCTGGCCGCCCTTCGTATGGCTTGGTGCTGTTTCCAGCAAGACGGGGCCACTCATGGTGATGGGCTTCTTCTTGCGGGCATACACGACGGGCACGTTGAGGTGAACGCCCGTGAGGACTGCCGGGGCGATGCCGCTGATTTCGGCAGTGAGGATGCGGTCGATGCGCTGGTTGGCGAAGCGTCGCGCCAGTTCCTTGCCGATTTCGGTCATCAGTTCGGGGTGAATTTGATGGTTGAGCAGGCTATCCACCTTGAGGATGCCATTGCCCAGGTTGCGGCCTTCCGCTTGGATGCGCTCTTTAAGAACGAGAAGACTCATGTGTCGCTTTCCGTGCTTAACTGCGATTGACCGCCCGCTTCTTCGTATACGTCGGCGAAGGCGGTCTCGAAGGTATACTTAAGTGGTTTAAAAACTTCGTACAGCCCGGCACCGGCCCGTTGCCCTGCGTCGCTGTTGAGTGCGGCCTGCATGGCGGGGAAATCGTCGAAGTAGATTTCCAGCACTTTGTAATAGGCCGATTCGCCCTCTGGGCTGCCGGTGATGTGCACCACCTGCCGCCGGGTGATGTTCGGGATTTCCTCGATCATCGCCAGGAACGTGGCATAGCCCCGCTCGAACTCGTCGATGTTGCGGGGCTTATGAAACAAGATCATAAACTTGACCATAGGGAGGGTCGCTTATTTGCGCCGTAAGATCATCCCGCCAAGCAACCCCGCGATGAACGCCATGCCGATGGTGCGCCAGGGCAAACCACGGGCGGCGTCTGCCGCTGCTTCGCCGATTTGCTCGACGGAGTGGGTGTTGATGTAATGTGCGGCGCGCTCCAGGCTGTTGGCGACTTCGCTGGCGCTACGGGGCGCACCCTTGCCGTCGGCCTCGCTGGCCTCCTTGCGAATCGTCTCGGCTGCCGCGTTCAACTGCTTGACGACCTGCAAACGCACGCTATCGGCCTGTTGACGCAGGGCGCTTGCGGCCTCGCTGTCCTCATCACTACTGGTTGGGATCGGGTCGTTGGGCGGTGGGACGGGCAGGTCTTCGACGGCGGTGTCCTTCCAGCGGGCACCTTCTTCGACGAGCATCTTGGGGATGCCGTCGATAATGGGGTATTTGTAGCCGCTGTCGTCGCACACGAGCCAGTAGTCGCGCTCTAGGCGCAGTTTGCCGGGGTCGTCGCCTTTGTCGGTGTAGTGAACCGCTACCGGGCAGCGGAGAATTTCGAGAAGTTTTGGATCGAGTTGTTTGGCTGCCATCCAGGGGTTTTCCTTGTCATCTGCTGGTCACCATGGTGACGATGATAGCCTATCTTCTACAGCTTCTCTACAGCCAAAAGTCGGCTGTACGCCTATAATACATTGATGTCGACAACCGTTGCGGAGCCGCCTTAATGCAAATTAAAACACAACGCCAGTACGAAATCAACGTGGATGGGCATAAGCTCGTCGCGCGCAGTTACAACGCAGATGCCCCCGGCATGCCGATCGTGTTTTTGCACGGGGTAACGTGGAGCCTGAGCACGTGGGAGCACATGATGCCAGCCTACGTCAAAAACGAACGGCGCTGGTATGCCCTCAGCTTGCCGGGGCACTACCCGGCCACCATGCCTGCCGATGCCGACTTCACCCCGGCGATGTTCCAGCGGGTGGTGGGCGGGGCTATCGACAAGCTGCTGCCCGACGAAGCCTTCGTACTGGTGGGGCACTCCACCGGCGGTTTTACGTCTTTGATATTGCAGCCGTATCTCGGCGACCGGGTGAAGGCCGTGGTGAGTGTTGCGGGGTTTGTGCAGGGGCGCTGGTTGGGGCGTTTGGGTTTCGCGCAGGATGTCGCAAACTGGCCGGTGCTCAGCCGCCCGATCTTCAAACTAACGTGGGACCTCCAACTGCGGTTTACGCCAGACCTGTGGCGGAAATCGATGAAAGAGGCAGTCTACGATCCGCAAACCGTGGACGATTATCCGCACATCGATTCACTTCTCGCGGAACTCGCGGCAGATATTCCACAGCACGATTACGATGTGATGTATACCTACTGCCACCACATGCCCCACATCGACACCAGCGCCATCGTCCGCGACATTATGTGCCCGTTGTACATCGTGGTGGGCGATAAAGACCCGGTGGTGCCACCGGCACAGGGGGCGATGACCGCCGGGTTGGTGCCGCACGCCGACCTGAAGACGTTCGAGGACACCGGCCATTTGCCGATGGTCGAAAGACCGGACGCGTACAATGACACACTCACGGGCTGGTTGAGTGCCCACGTGTAACGAATGTCGTTATGCCGTGTTGTATCAACTGAACGATGATACGAGGATTCATGGACATGACGGACATGACGAAGAATAAGCGCCCCCGCTGGCGACGGCTCGACTGGCTGGTTGCCAAACACCCACGCTGGCTGTCGCCGCCGGTGTGGGGCCTGCTGGTAGGGGCTGTGCTGGGGGCATTGTACCTGGCGATCTTGTATCCGCTGGGCACCCTGTGGTGGTTCGGCTC
>CAYSVE010000189.1:0-9292 GCA_964434365.1 uncultured Anaerolineaceae bacterium
GCACGGTGCTGTTCGGGCCGGGCACGAACTCCGGGTTGCCGTCGGCGTTGTTCACCGTGAAGTGCGTCCCCGGCACGCGCACCGGGTTGGTCAACGTCCAGATGACATCGCCCTCGCTACCGATTTCGCGTGGCGTCACCGCGACAACCACCCGATTGACCGTGTCTACGCCGTAGTCGAAGAGCAAATTGCGTGCGCTATCGCTGAAGGTGGCGGCGGTCGTGCTGCGCTTGAGTGTTTCGTGGCGGTTAAACAACGTGATGCGCCCCTCGCGGTCGCTGAACAGGCGTCCGCCCTCCGCCTCGACGGTTTCGCGCACCGCGTCGTCGGCCCGCACGCCGTCGTCCCAGGTATCGCCCACATAGGGGAAAATGGAAATTCCGGTTTGCAGGCTGCGCAGGTAAGCATCGCCGCCGAGGCGGGTTTCGATACCCAGTAGCGCACCGCTCCCTACGATGAACCGCCCGTCGAGCGACGGTTGCCGCGCAGGCGCGGCGTCCAACACCGCCCCGACGATCGCATCGGCGCGGGCGTTGACTTGTAGCGGCAGGCGTACCAACCCTTGCACAAGCGCGCGCAACGGGCACTCTGCGATGATGACCGCCGTGCGTGGGCCGTGGTCGCCGGGGGCGGGGTCGATGCGTGCGACGGCCCCCACGAAACGCGGCAGCCCATCATCGAGCACGCGCAGACCGTGGCCAATTTCCACCACCGAGGTATCATCCTCCGGCGAGAAGCGCCCATCGGGGTTGCGCAGGGTCACCTCGCACACCGCCACCGGGGCCATGGTATCGAAGGGGCGGGCCATCCCCAGCCGCCAGCGTAGCGCCAGCACATCGGCGGTGATGTCGTCGGCGAAGACGCCGTTATCGGCGGTATCCAGTTGAACAGTGAGCATAAGGTGCAAGCTCCATCTACGGTAAAGCGTCACGCGCGACTCGCCGTCCGGCTGGGTGGCGGCCCTGCGAACAACATGTCCATGGTTTGGCAGGCCGCGCCGCGCGTGTATCTAGCCCCACAGTAGCTCACTTGTTCGCAGATTGGGTGGGCAGGTGCCCGGGCATCTGCCCCGTTTTCGGTGGGGGGTTTCGCAGGGTGGGCGAGGCTCACTCCGTGTCGCCTGCGCCCCTACGGGTTGTTCCTATGACGATGCCCCTTCTGCCATTGAGGCTTCCGCAGCACTTAGCCCGCAGCGTAAGCCCCCTTACGTTGACCCACCCCAGCACGGCTGTACACTGCTCTTATATCGTTTCTTCGTTTTGCAGGACACCCAATGAATGGAATACTACGCCTGTGATTGGATTGTGCGGCGGGGTGTGAATTATCGTCACTTGGCCGCAGTCGCGAACGAGTTGGGCTGCCAACTCGCCTTTGCCGAGCGTGCCACCACGCGTGCCGACGGCCTCGTCGTGAAGTGCGTCGTCATCGAAGTGCCGTCGTGGGCTGTGTTAGAGCAGTTCAGGCTACAGGCCGGGTGCAATACCGGCATGGCGGACTGGTACCGCGTTTCCCTGGCCGATTACCTCGATTGTGCCGTGCTTCGGCTGCCTATCCCACCCACGCAGCGTGTCTTGCGCTGGTTGGATGGCATGCGCAGCCTGGGTTCGTACAATGCCTATAAAGATGTTCAACCTACCCAAAGGAAGAGAGAACGATGAAGCGTATTCTGTTTGCCCTTGTGCTTTCGATTTTGCTGGCCGCGCCCGTAGCCGCTCAGGAGGAGACTGCTATGCCCGTCACCATCGAATCTGGCGATTTGGCTATCGTCGGCGACTACTACCCCGCCGAGGCCGAGGCCGACGCCGTATTACTGCTGCACATGCTCAGCAGCCGCCGAAGCGCCTGGGAGCCGCTCATCGTCCCGCTGACGGATGCTGGATACGCGGTATTGGCCGTGGACATGCGCGGCCACGGCGATACCGGCGGCACGCGCGATTGGGACGCCGCCCAGCAGGATACGCTAAACCTGTTGGCGTGGCTACGGCAGCAGCCGAATGTGCGCAGCACCTCGGTTGTTGGGGGCAGCATCGGCGCAAACCTCGCGTTGATGGGCTGCGCCGCCGACACCGAATGCGCGACCGTCGTCGCCCTCTCGCCAGGGGCCGATTATGTCGGTGTGCGCCCCGGCGACGCCCTCATCGACGGCCTTGCCGACCGACCCGTGCTGCTCGTTGCTAGCCAGGACGACCGCCCGAGTGGTACCGATGTGAAAGCGTGGATTCCAGAAACACAGGGAGATGTGGGGGTACGCGTTTACGCGGGGCGTGCCCACGGCACGAATATATTCGGTAGCCAGCCCGGCCTCGCGCCGTTGATCCTCAGCTGGCTGGACGAACACCTAACCGTAGATGTTTGATCCTTTTTGACCGTACTTGCGTTCGAGGTATTCCTGGGCTTTGGCGGTGGTCGGCATAAATTTGATGTGCCCCGTGCTCGACCCTGTGCCGAAGCCCAGCGCCGTATAAATCGCAGACATATCCATCGAGTCGGCCCCGACGATCACGATGTCGGCATAGCCGGGGGGGATGATTTCGGCTTCGGCGAGTTTGCGGACCATCTGCAACGAGACAGGCGGCGCATCGGCAATGTTGATGAGCGCCCCAACCGTATACGGCACCGATTCCAACATCTCGCGCCAGGTATGCAGCCCCTCGGCCACTTCCTCGATGCTCGCCCCACCGATCATTTGAAAGTAGATAAACGTTTGTTCCTGGTTTCCCCATCCAACCCGCACTGGCATTGCTGACCCCTCTCCACACTAAACAATGAATCCGCGATGAAAACGCTTGGCCTATAACCAATTTGCTACAAGTAGAGACAAAGTGCAATAGCCATATATCGGTTTAATACAGTCCTTTATCTATTGAGGGCAAAATCTTTCGAGTAATGTTAACGCTAGCCCGAATTTCACACTTGCGCACGCCGCCTAAAACTCGATTTCGGCAATTTGGTCGAAGCCGAGGTCGAACTCGCTATCGCCACTGGCGATGGTTACGTCGTCCTCGTCCACAAACTGGCCCGCCGTGACGTTCTCCCAGCACAGGCTGCGGAACACACAGTAATTGCACGGGCGTTGGGGTTCGGGCAAACGGGGGAAGTCTTCGCGCGCGCCGACCTCAGCAGCGAGCGCGCGGAGGGTTTTTTCGTCTTGCAGGTATTGTTCGTAGCTGTACGCGAAACGGATGGGCACGTCGGGCTGTTCGGTGAACCAGTACACCATCTCGACCTGCTCGGGTTCGCAGGGCACCCCGCCGTTGAACTGCGCCCCGGCCCGCACCAGCAAATACCGATACACGATGGTTTGCATCCGCTGGGCGAGGTCGGCGCTGGATGGCAAACGCGGGCTGGTCTTCCAGTCTACAATAATCACGCGTTCGCCGGGTTCGATTGCGATGAGGTCGTACTTGGCAATCAGCCGCCGCTCGCAGAGGTGGGCCAACAACGAGACCTCGGCAAACCGGCGCACTGGCAGGTCCTTCACGAAGTCGCTACCGAGATACGCCTGCCAGTACTCTGCCAGTTTGGGGTTGCCCCCCGTACGTAGGGCGATTGCCTCCTCCGGCACGCCCACCATATGCTGGTGCACCATATGGTGGAAGTCGGCACCGAGTTGCATATGCCGCTCATACTCGGCGACGGGTTCGCTTTCCACGGCAGGCCAGGCCAAACGGTGCAGGTGGCGCAGTTCGAAGCGGCGCGCACACGTGAGGTAATCCTGCAAATTGCTCTGGCTAAAGGTGAATTCTTCCGGCAGTCTCACAACATCACTCCCTAAAGCTTCCCGATTACGCGTCCGGCGTTGGTACGATGAGACCCAACACGGCGGGCACAAAGCACAAACCTGCCCCTAACCATAACACAGGGTCGTATCCACCGAGGTAGTCGAAGCTCAGTGCGAATAAAATAGGCCCGGCAGCAGTACCGGCTACCAACGTCGTATTCACGAAGCCGCGGATCGACCCGAGGTATTGGCGACCGTACAAATTCGCCCACACCGCGCCATCGAACACCGGCCCTACCCCCATTGTAATCGCAAGTGCAATCGCGTACATCATGAGCAGAAGAGGAGAGGTCATCGTCGTGGCGAAAATACACGCCCCCGCCAACCCTAGCAGCGTGATGGTAAATACGATGCCCGGTCGCATGTTATCCACCAGCCACCCACTTGCTAGGGACACGCCCGCCGTCATCAACACGAACATGGCAAAGGTCTCGGTCGCGACGTTTTCATCGTAGCCCAGCTCGGCAAATATCGAAATTTGGTGGATCACCAGTCCAGTCACCCAGGCCGGGGGCAAAAAACGCCCCGCCACATACACCCAGAAGATCGGCGTGCGCATGGCCTGGCCGAGCGTGTAGTTGTACTCGCTTTCGGTGAACTTCTGCGCCGCTGCGATGCGTCCGTCGTCGGGCAACAACCCGTGGTCCTCGGGCTTGTCGCGCATCAGCACCCATGTGATGGGAATGACAGGTAACACGACTACCAGCGCGAGGATGATCCACACCGTGCGCCAATCGTAGATCGCGAGGGTGCGTTGCAGCCACGGCACATAAAATGCCTGCCATAACGACATCCCCACGAACAACAGAGCGCTCACACGCCCCCGGCCCGCCTTAAACCACTGCGCGACGACCGTCGTACTCGCCAGGCCCAACGACCCCTGGCCCAGCCCACGAATCGCGAAGAAGCCGAAGAACAACGTCAGCGGGCCAGTGACGAGCGACATGCCGAGCAACACCACCACAAACAACCCGCTGATCACCACCGTCGCCCGCCGGTTACCGAAGCGATCTACCTGTGCGCCCACCCACGTGAGGCTAAGCGACGCCAGAAACGTCCCCAGCCCGTACATCGTCGCGACGGTGGTGCGGCTGATGCCAAAATCCTCGATGAAAAAATCGTAGAACAACGACACCGTAAAGCTCTGCCCCGGCGAGGTCGCGATGAGGCCCAGCGCGGCCACCAGCCACACCACCCATCCATAGAAAACCGGTGTGCGGTGCACCAGCGAGGCGTTTTGTGTTGTAGAAGACATGTCGATTGGGCATCCTTCGTAGTTGCGTAGTTGCGTAGCTAAAGTTTAGTGATACGATAACTGTAATCTTCTAACTTTAATTTTTCGCAACGAGGGCGCTGCTGTGCCACCAAAGGTTACGATTCGTTGGGACGACGCCGCCCAAACGGTCATCGTGTTCGCGTTCGATGATGGCTGGACATGGGATGAGTTCCTCCTCGTGTTGCAAGACGCCTACGCCATGATCGACACAGTCGAGCACCGGGTCGCGTTCGTCTCGTTTGCCACCACCCCCTCGATGGCGCTCACCCCGACGACCATTTATCGGCTGGCCGAACTCGTGAAGGGGCGGCATAAGCGCCACGCCGGTACCGTGATTGTCTCGCATAGTCCCGTCATAAAACAGGCCTATCATATGTTAGTGCGGGCCTTTCCGGGCACACGAGACACCTACCACATCGCCGATGACATCGATGCCGCGCGGGAAATCGCGTATGACTTGCTTAGCCCACACCCTGCGGATGGCCCACAATGACGGCGCTCATCACCGGGGCGAGCAGTGGCATCGGCGCAGCATTCGCCACACAACTCGCCGCCACCGGCTACGATCTGGTGCTCGTCGCGCGCCGTGCCGAACGCCTGCAAGCCAGCGCCGAGGACTTATCGGCGAAATACGGCGTCGCCGTGACGCCCCTCCCAGCAGACCTCGCCACAGACGATGGCATAACTACCGTTGTGGATGCCATCAGCACCCGTGGCGACATCGGCCTGCTTGTGAACAACGCCGGGTTCGGCACCGATGGCCCCTACACCGACATCGACATCGGCCCACAGTTGGCTATGCTGGCGCTGCACGCCGAGGCGACCATGCACACCTGCCGCGCTGCCCTCCCCCACATGAAAGCGCGCGGAGCAGGCGCAGTTATCAACGTGTCGTCGACGGCAGCGTGGTATCCCTCGAACCACAACGCGACCTACGTCGCCACGAAGGCGTTCCTCAATGGGTTTTCGCGTGCACTGGCTATCGAAATGCAGGGGACGGGTGTGAAAGTGCAGGCGTTGTGCCCTGGCTTTACCAAAACGGAATTCCACGACACCGAGGAATACGCGGGCTTCGACCGGGGTGGCCTGCCCGGCTTCATGTGGATGGACGCGCACGAGGTCGTGAGCGCGTCGCTGGCTGCGTTGGAGCGCGGCCCGGTGATCGTCATCCCCGGTTGGCAGTACAAAATCCTCGCGGCAGTGCTACGTACGCCCATCGGGCCAGCGATGGCCCGACGTGGGCGCGCGGCAACACTCCGCCGCTAGGCCGATTGCGCGCCGGGGTACAGCCCCGTTTCTTTCAGCCACGCATCCATATTGCTTAGCAAGGCGTTCACCGGGCCGGTGGGGTCGTTGGCACTCGCGCCGATGACCGCCTGCACATCGTCGGCCATGTTGGCGGGCAACGAATCGAGCGCGGCGGCGCGCTGCAACAGGTATGCCTCGCCGGGGTGATACTGCCGGTTCGCTGCGAACAACACATCGAAGTAACTTGCCAGCAACGCAGACACACATTGCACCTGCCCAACCACATCTTGCTGCGCGACGATACGTGCAAGTTGCTTATTGTACGCCCCAACACTATCGACAAGGGCGGCATGGTTGGCATCGATGATGCTGCGCACGAGGGTATTCGGGTAGGGTTGTTGGGCCGTCTTCTGGAGTTCTTTGTACCAGTTGCCCCGGTCGTAGAACGATTCGCTGTGCAGCACACTGTAGATCAAATGCGTGGAGTACCCCAGGCTGGCCTTGTGTTGCACCATTACCCGCACCGTCTCGTCGATGACCCAGTTCACATCGCGGTAGCACACATCGACGCCGAAACCCGTTCCGGCCTCCAACCATTGGTCGCGCGGCTCGCCAAATTGCAGGTTGAGGTCCATTTTTTCAGCGCGGTTTTCGATTATCGCACGCCGTTTTTCCAGCGGCACATTCGCCTCTCGGGCATACACCACCAGCGCGATGTCGGTCGTTCTCTCGGCATCGTCGTGGCTACGGGTGAGCACCACCGCCTCCACCGCCGAGATATTCGCGAGCTTAAGGGCGATTTCCTGCGCGACTTCAAATTGTGTGGTCATCCGGGTTCTCCACCAGTGTGCGCGTACAAACCCAGGGTAACACATATTAAGCCACCATGAGATTTGAGGTTCTTCATGAACATCGCCGAACGCTAACCTGCGCTCAACGATGCCCCACAATCGCGCGCGGCCTGTAGGGGGCCTCCAGTTTGGCGATGTCCTCCTCGCCGAGCGTGATCTCCACCGCGCCGACCGCGTCATCGAGGTGCGACAGCTTGCTCGCCCCGATAATCGGCGCGCTAACGGTCGGCTTCGTCAGCATCCACGCGAGGGCGATTTGCGCGCGAGTGGCCCCATGCGCCTCGGCGACTTCGCCCACCGCGTCGATGATGCTGTTCTCGGCAGTGCCGTACAGCTCATCGGCGAAGGAGTCGTTTGCGGCGCGGTGGGTGGTCTCGGCACCGCGCGGGCGGGCCAGGCGCCCCCGCGCAAGCGGACTCCACGGCACGCACCCCACGCCCATGTCGTGGCACAGGGGCATCATTTCGCGCTCTTCCTCGCGATACAGCAAGTTGTAGTGGTTTTGCATACTCACGAAGCGCGTCCAACCGTTGAGGTCTGCGATGTACTGCGCCTTGCTGAACTGCCAGGCCCACATACTGCTCGCGCCGATGTAACGCACCTTGCCCGCCTTCACGACATCGTGCAGCGCCTCCATCGTCTCTTCGATGGGCGTGTCGTAGTCCCAGCGATGAATCTGATACAGGTCGATGTAATCGGTATTCAGCCGTCGCAGCGACGCGTCCACGCCGTCCATGATGTGCTTGCGGCTGAGGCCACCCGCGTTGGGCAGGTCACCCTTCAGGTTGAAGTACACCTTCGTGGCGATCACGACTTCGTCTCGGGGGAAAATTTCGCCCAGCAGCTTGCCCGTGATTTCCTCGCTAACGCCCAGCGAGTACATATCCGCCGTATCGTAGAAGTTGACGCCCACTTCGGCGGCGCGCTGTACAAACGGGCGCGCTTCGCTCTCGGAGAGCATCCATTCGCGCCAGTTGACGGTGCCGTAGGTCATCATGCCCAGGCAAATGCGCGAAACCTGCAAGCCGGTGTTGCCAAGCCGTGTGTACCGCATTGGGGAAACCCTCCGTGGTGGGTGCATGTAACGCGCAGACTATAGCGCACTCCGTACGGGGTGGCGACATCCGCACATACCAAAACCCCTGCACACATCGGTATCTTCGTTTAATATCTAGACAAATAGTTTGTGGTTGTCAATGAGGGATACCCAGTGGCAGACGTATTCTTCTCGTATTCTCGGCGCGATGCCGCCTTTGGCAAGCGTGTCCATGCCCGTCTTACCCAATCGAACCGCGATGTGTGGATGGACTGGGAGGACATCCCCCCCACCGCCGACTGGTGGGCGGAGATCTGCGAGGGCATCGAAAAGGCCGATAACTTTTTGCTGATCATGAGTCCCGATAGCATCGGCTCGCCCGTCTGCCAGATGGAAATCCTCAAGGCGATCGAACACGGCAAGCGCATCGTACCGCTGTTCTACCGAGACCCGCTCATCGACACCGCGTTTACCCGCGCCGCCGACCGCACCGCCGAAGACGAGGTCGTGCGCGCACTGCTGGGCAAGTTAGACGCAATTCAACTGTGTAAGGACAACTGGGCGGTCCTTGGCTCGATCAATTGGGTGTTCTTCGACCACGACGACGACTTCGACGCCAAGTTTGCCGAGCTAGAGCGCATCATCGATGCCGACCTGCGCCATACCAAAGCCCACACGCGCCTGCTCACCCGTGCCCTGGAATGGGAAGAGGCCGACCGCGCCGTGGCACCGCTCCTCGACGGCAACGAAATCGACCAGGCCGAGGCGTGGCTTGCACAGGCCGAGGCAAAGCTCCCCGCCGTCACCGACCTCCAACGTGAGTACATCGCCGCGAGCCGTGCCGCCCACAACGAGGCGCGCCGAAACCGTCGCCGGGCAGTCTTCGCGTTTTCGGCGCTGGCGATCATGCTCGTCGCCACGGTAGCGCTCGCGACGATCGCCACCGTGCTATATAGCGCATCGGTTAACTCCGAAGCGCAGGCACGCACGGCGGAATACCAGGCCATCCTCGAACGGGGGCTGGCCGAAACCGCCGTCGCCGATAACGCGTTTCTGCTCACAAAAATGGCGAACTACGTCGAAGCCCTGGAGCAGGGCGG
>CAYSVE010000190.1:0-9275 GCA_964434365.1 uncultured Anaerolineaceae bacterium
CGGCCAATCCGCTCGGCAGTCTTCTACGTCCATGCGCGGTTCAGCTACACCCTAATCGGCCAACGCTACGAAACACGCTTGCGCGTAGGCCCCGCTGGCAACCCCGGCCCCGCCCAACAGCGTGCCGATGCCCTGCTCGGCCAAACCGTCACCCTGTGGTACGACCCGTACCGGCCTCGGTTTGCACAGGACAACGCCGTCACGCGAGACTACCTCGTGCTGGCGACCGCCGCCGGGGGGGCGGCGATCGTGGCCGGGTTTGTGCTGCTCATCGGCGGGCAGCGTTTGGGCCGGGCCGCTTAATCGAGCGCAAGCACCAGCAGCAAACACACCGTCAACGCTAGCGATAACCCCAGCCGAATACCGTTGAGCGCGTAAAAGCGCGCACGTATCGCCTGCCAGTTATCGGGTTCGGTGTTCGGCTCCCAGGCCATCACCGCATCGTATATCGGGAAGTTCAGCCTGAGAGTGACGATCAATACGCCGAGCATCAGCAACGCGCCGACGATCGACACCACGCCGAGGCCCCAACCCCCGGCCCGAACGAAACCGAACGATGCCAGCGGCGGAGCCAGAATCGGCACCAGCGTCATCGCTGTGATGACCGGATGCCCTTTCGCGGCTGGCAAAAAGCGCTGCATCGATGCAATGTAGTCGTGTGGCGACATTTGCCGCCACATCCTTTGCAGCACGATCACGAGGGTGAGCATCAACCCGGCAAACAACCCGCTGGCAATGATGCTGAGAACAATTGCGAGTTCGGCCAGTGTCATGAGATTCGGTTTTGTCTCCTATAGTTTGCTTAGAATGCTGGGATGAAAAAGCGCAAATTCTGGTCGATTGTCGAACACGATGCGTCCAGCGGTAGGGTGGCCGTGTTTACAAACATTTCCACGAGGCCAATCGCGCAGCTATCGACCGTGCTGACGCCGTGGCCCGCATGGGGGAACACCACATGCTGGCTGTTGAGCAGCGTTTGTGCGGCGACATCGCCCCACCGCGACGGCGTGACCGGGTCGTAGCGGCCACTCAGCAGCAACGTCGGTACATCGCTGACGACCGCCGCCGTTTCCACCGGGTCGGCAGGGAGCACACCCCACATGCCGCACCCCTGCACCCGGAACTCCACGTTGCGCACGAAGTACTGTTGTAACGGCTCCGGCGCGCTGGCCGCGCCCGCAGCGGCGATGGCCGGGTCGTTGAATACGTACTCCTCGCGGCAGTCCACCGAGTAGTACACACCCTCGGCGAAGCTCACATCACCATATTCGTCGATGTAGTCGAACACGGCGGGCGATTGCAGGGCATCGGTATACAGGTCGAACCGGAAGCCTTCGAGGATCATCTGCGGGGTGTAAAAACCGTGAATCATGTTAAGGCCGATCTCGAAGTCCTCGTCGGTTTCGGCGAAGTCGAGAATATCGAGGCCCAGTGGCAACAATGACAGCGAGCGCGTGTTGTACATCCCCTGGAACAACCCCCACGCGATGTCGTCGCCATCCATGGTGATGACAATGGGGAAGCCGGTCGGCGCGCGGTAGGTCAGGCGTTGCGGGTTGGCGTTGTAGCGCTCGACCAGCGCGAGAAAGCGCGACTCAAGGTTAGGGAAGGCCGCGTTGCACTCGCGGTCGGCCTCGCAGGCGCCAAACAGCGCATCGAAGGCCTCGATTTGCGCCTGGGCCGTGCCCTCCAACCAGTTGACATTGGGCGGTAACACGCTATCGAGCACGACGCTACGAACGGTGCCGGGGTAGTCCCTCAGCACCGTGAGGCCCACCCGCGTGCCATACGAAATGCCGTACAGGTTGATCTGCTCGTAGCCGAGGGCGATGCGCAGGTCGTTGATGTCTGCGGCCATTTCTTCGCTGTTGTACGCGCTCAAATTTACGTCATCCTCGGCGAGGCGCTCGCGGCACGCTTCGATGGGGTCGATGAGAAAGAACGTATCGACGATGACTTCCAGTTCCGGGCAGTTCAGCGAGGGTTGGCTGAAGCCCGTCCCGCGCGGGTCGATGAGGACGAAATCACGATTCTGGCGGAGTGTGCTGCGTATCCAGTTGTCGATGCCGAACAGGGCGCTGCCGCCAGGGCCGCCCTCAAGGTAGAAAATCGGGTCGGGCAGCGGGTCGAGGTTGGCAGCCGGGATGATGAGCACGGTCAAAAAGACCTTCGGCCCATCCGGGTTGGAGCGGTCTTCGGGTACCGTGAGCGTGCCGCACTCGATGCCAAATTCGGGCGGGGGGAAGGGGCAATCGCCAGGGAAGTATACCGGCACGTAGCCCTGCTGAGCATTGGCGGCGTAACCGACGCTCAGCAGCAGAAGGAGAGGCAGCACGTATCGCAGCGTTTTACGCATGGGGCTTCCTGTATAGTTTTGACATACTCCCCACGGCTAAAGCCGGGGGATTCTTGACCTCAAGCAGGGCCGCTCGCATCTGCCGAGGCGTCCGCGAGTCTGACTATCCCTAAGTCGTGGGTTGATGCCCCAACCCGTTTGATGTTCCGGGCGGCGTTGTGGTCTCGGTCGATGACCAGGCCACACCCGCAGTTCAAGCTGCGATCTCGCAACCCCATTTGATGCCGTTTGCCACACGCCGAGCAGGTTTGTGTGGTCGGCTCCCAGCGGTCGATGATGACGATGGTTCGTCCGCGCTTGGTTGCCACGTGTCGCAGAATGCTCAGGAATTCAGCGAAGGCCAAATCACCAATTTTGCGACCCCAAAGCCGTTGCATCCCGCGCAGGTTCAGGTCTTCAAAGCACATGACTTGGTACACATCGCACAGGTCGTGCGCCAGTTTGAAGAACCAATCGCGCCGTTTGTTGGCGATGTCCGCGTGGGCTTTCGCCAGTCGGTACTTGGCGCGCTGTCGGTTGTTGCTACCAGGTTGCTTACGGGCTAATTCGCGGTTGAGTGCAGCGATGTTGCGGTGTGACCGCCGGAAAAACTGGGGCGATTCGATGACTTGGCCATCGTCGGTCGTCAGGAAGTGTTTCAGCCCAAAGTCGAAGCCCCCGGTTTCACCCGTGGTGGCTCCCTGACCGGTGATTTCCTGTACGACGGACAAGCACAGCCACAACCGGTTGCGGTTGTCTCGTTTGACGGTGACGGTCTTGATCTGACCCACAATGTCGCGCGATTTGACGAACTTGTAGGGTCGTCCAAGGATGCGCATCTTGTTCTCGCCCAACAGCTTCCAGCCCGCTTGCTTGAGCGTGAACGAGCGGTAGCGCGTCACCTTTTTGAAGCGCGGAAACCCACCCTGCCCGGCGAAGAACCGCTGAAAGGCTTTCTCTAAGCGCTGCACGACATCTTGCACCGCCTGCGAGCCGAGTTTCATCCAGTAGGTATACGTCGGGCTGTGTCGTCGCAGTTTGGCAATGTGCTTCATCAGTTGGTTCGCCGACAGCGACCGCCTATAGCGCCGGTAGTAGCGCTTCCTCAGTGCCAACGCATGGTTCCAGATGATCCCTGCAATATCGATGGCACGCATCAAATGGCGGTTGCGCTCGTGCGTATACAGGCGATATTTGTACGTACAGTGGACTTGGATGGTTGTGCTCATACAGTCGAGTATATCATCCACAGCGCTTCGTGCCTACATCCCCATAGATCAATCGAGGGGCTGTGGCGCGTTTTTTCGGTAAATATACACAACTATCGTAACACTTGCGGCCCACCGAAGGCGACCGAAGGTTTTGTGAAACTCCGCTACTCACTCGGGTCGGTAGCGCGCACCCGCGCCACCAGAAGCCGCCCCAAGCGCCACAGGCCGAACCCCGCCGCCCCCAACCCCGCGAAGATGAGCATAATCCCGCCAGCCCACGAAAACGAATAGTCCAGCGGGTTGAATACGCCGTCGGCGGCTTCGGGCCGCGCAATCAGATAGCCGAGGCCGATCAACACAATGCTGATGAGAAGAAGATGGTGGCTCTTCATCGTTTCTGTTTCCCTTTCGCCTTTGGTTTGGATTTCCGTTGCTCGGCCCTGGCGCTTTCCCACTCGCCGATGCGCTCGATGACCAGCATCAAAAACAGCACGCCACCGATGCCCGCAATCGGCAGGCCGACGATGAGTGCCAACCCACCGACGATAACCAGCGTGTTTTGTGCCCACACAGCCAGTTCGAAGGGCGCTGTGACCGGCGCCGCCAGCCAGATACACCCCAGGCCGACCGTCAGTAATACCACACCGGCCAGTATGAGATAGTTGACCTTCATCGCTGCTTTTTTCGTTTCGGCTTGAGAATCCGCCGCCCCTCGACCATCCGCAGCGCGCCCTCGTACACACGGAAGATGAGGCTGACCAGGAACAGCACCGCCCCAACCTGTATCATCGCTGCGCAGAGGATAATCGCCAGGTAGCCGATTTGTTGCGCCATCGCCGGGATGCCGAGCAGTACCAGCCCTATGTACCCGAAGGTCGTCGCGATCAGCACAAAACCACTGTAGACCACCGTTCGCTTGGCCCACGCTTCTACGCGGCGGATGAAGGCTGTCGTCGGTATTGGGATGTGCATCACGGCTCCTTGGGCTTGCGCTTGTCTTCAGGGCTGAGGTTGGTTTCCACGTAGCGGATGATGCTCTCGAAGATGGTGAACACCATCCCCAGCACCAACGCCCCCATGAACAGGGCCGTCAGCACGGCGGCGGTTTGTACTAGCACAATGGCCTCAACACGCCAACCGTCAGCGAGTGGTGTGACCATCAGCACGGCGAACAGCGCGATCAACGCGAGGGTGAGTGTGAGTATAATGAAGACGCCCCAGCCCCCGATGAGGAGTAGCCACTCGCGGAGGGTATTCGGTAGCGGCTCGTTCAGCGTGCGCTGTAGCCATCGGCGCGTGTTTGCGCTGAATTCCCAGAGTTTGTCCAGCGCCAGGGCAACGAGTGCCAGCGCATTGACGATGATGGCACCCCCGAACAAACTCCCCACGACGATGTCGGCCCACTGAGTGCGAGTCAAGGCCTTCGCAAAGATTGCAGTGATGGGAAGCAAAAGCATCAAAGCCTTAAAGCTCCAGATGAAGGCACAGTCGCCGACGACGCGCAGCCAACTATGATTTTTCTTCGCGGTGAGGATTTGGGTCATGGTTTGCGTTTCGCTCGCTTACGGTCTAGGTAACGGGTGCCGACATCGGCCAGCATATCGAACAGTTGCAGCAGAAAGTCCAGCACATGCACACCCATGGACATGACGATCCACAGCGCGACGAGGATCGTCACGAGCGAGGCGAAATGTACTGGCCCCAGGTAGGTGTACAGTCCAGCCGCAACCCCAGCGAGAACAACGCCTGCGGCGACAATCGCCCCCAGGCGCGGAAACGGTGCGGGGTGGGCTTCGGGTGGGGGGAACATAAGCGCCTCCGTGGGCTACTGCCTCATTGTCTCGATTTTCGCTCGGGGGCATTGGCTGTACGCTCCACGCGGCTGATGAGACACTCGAAGCCGTGGAACACATGCCCGATTAGAACCACGGCGAAAAATGCGAACATCAACCCGAACGTTCCCATCAGCAGGGTAGTCACCGCGTGGTGGGCGCGCGGGTACGGCCCGGTGACGAAAAACGCACCCCCCAACACGAGGCCCGGTAGCAACAGCACGTACATACCGAAGTGCCCCACCAACATTATTCTATCGGGTAAGGAACGGGGTGTGCCTTCTAGTTTTTGGGGGTCCATGTTGCCTCGGTGACCTTGTGGACGTTTATATCGCGCCAGCGGGTGGGCGAGGCTCACGTCGTCTCGCCTGCGCCCCTACGAGTCGTACGCACGACCGACGACATGCCGTGACTGTTACGGCTCGATGTCGTCGTCGCTCTCGCCGAAGACGTTCATATCGCGCCAGCGCCGCGCGGCTTCGATGGCCTCCGGCGTGCTGATGCTCTCCAAGGCCCAGGCGGCCACCTTACCGAGGAACACATCGTCTTCGCCCAGTAAATCGATGAGCCGGGGCACCGCTTTCGGTGAGGCGATGTCGCCGAGGGCCTTCACCGCGTCCCAGCGCAGGGTGCTGCCCACTTCGTTGACCGCATTCAGCAGGGCGGGGACGGCGTTGGTGACCTTCAGCCTGCCGAGCATTTGGGCGGCGGCGGCACGGGCTTCTGGGCGGGCGGTTTCGTCCTCGAGCACAGCAATGAGTGCGGGAGCGGCGCTGTCGCCATAGCGGAGGATGCCACGGGCGGCGGTCTGCCGCAGCTCCAGGCTGTCGTCGCGGTAGTACACCTCGAACAACACGGCCAGGCCATCGCCGTCGCCGATCATACCCAGTGAGTGGAGCGCAGCCCATCGTAACCCATGCGGGAAGCGCGTCCGTTGGGCGAGTTGGGTAAGCGGTTCGGTGGCCTCGGCGTCGCCAATGTCACCGAGTGCCCAGGCGGCGGCCTCGCGCACACGGGCGTTGATGTCGCGCGTTGCGCGGATGAGCAGCGGTGCACCAGCGGGTTCACCGAGGCGCGATAGCTTGTCGATGGCGGTCAGGCGCTCGTCGGGGTTTGGGCTTTGCAGGGCTGCTGCGGCCTTCTCGAAGTCGGTCATGGCGTCAATCGCCCAGGTCGGGCAGGTAGGTTGCGTGGTAGGGCTGTAGGCCCGTGGGCAGGGTCACGAGAGGTTGCTCCCAATATACAGGGCGGATGAAGTTTTCGACCTCGGTCGCGCGGGCCAGGGCTTGCTGCACTTCCTGCGCAACTTCGTCGGATTCGGCGGCAGACTGCGACCAGAACAGCTGGAACACCTCCGCGCTGTCGATAAATTTGAGTAGGTCATCGTTCCATTCGCCGTTGGCGCGCGCGGCGATGAGGTCGCGCAAGGCGTACATCCCCAGCGCGTCAGCGACCAGACGAAGCGGCTCCGCGAGGTGGTCGTCGAGTGGGCTAAAGCTCACATACACCGAGCGATACGGCTTGCGCGTTACCTGCCGAATGATGTCGTTGGAGTTGACATCGACATTGCGCGCGACATACACCGAGAGGGGCACATCGGCCACCACGAGGCCATCGACGCTGAAGGTGAGCGTGCCGTTGGTCGCCTCGTCCATGCGGGCATCGACGGCGCGCAGTTCGAAGTCGAAGCGGTGCCAGTCGCGGTAGAAGCCGACGGTTACGTGTGCTGGATTAAACTGGAAGCCGGGCATGGTGGGGGTGACGGTGACCGACGCGCCCTCGGGGATGTGATAGTGCGTTTGGCGCGCGCGCTGGTACAAAATCTCGGGTTGGCGCTTGGTGCTCGTTTTCACGTTGGCGTCCTGCACGACGGACTCCGCCGCGAAGCCCATATACACGTACGCCCGCAACGGGAACCACACGTTCGGTGGTAGCTCTTTGGGGTAGTACGCGCTGAAGCGTACCCCGCTGCTGCCGTTGCCATTCTGTAGCCCGGCGAGGGCCGGGTCGTCTCGCTCGCTGTGGACGCCGCCACTGCTGCCGATGGGGCGGTTCCCGGCGAAGCGTGGGCTGCCCCCAAATGGCGACCCGCCAGACGGGCGTCCGAAGGGTGACCCGCGCTCGGAGGACGAGCGGTTGCCCAACGAAAACGGGTTGATGCGGCTGCGATCGTTGGCGGTCTCATCGTCGTCGTTGTCGCTGCTGCCGAATCGGCGGCGCAGCGCCTCGAGGCGGCTGCCGGGGGATGTACTGCTGGCACGCGACCCGCTGCGGGGCACGGGTTTATCGGTGGTGGTGGGCATGGTGGGCACGTCGCCTTTGCTGCCGGCGAGGATAAGCGCCTCGGAGCGGCGCACGAAATAGTCGAAGGCGGTTTCCTCGTTGCGGTAGGTGCCCACGCCAGCCTCGAACAATTCGCGTTCGCTGCGCAGCGCATCGGCGGTGCCCTGGGCGGCGCGCCCGCGGGCGCGTAAGCCAAAGCTGAGGTCGAGCGCCTGCGCAAGCAAGACACTGGCGAGCAGTATCAACACGACCCAGCCCGCACGATTGTATAGCACCAAGGCCCCCAGCACGCCGATCGCACTGTACACCCCGCTGAGTTGGTGTAGCAGCAGGCTGCGTTGGGCATCGCGGCGCGCTGCGGCATAGGCTGGCTCCCAGCGCAGCCGCAGATACTGTTTCTTGGTCGTCAGTTCGCTTTCCATAAGCTAAATTCTACGATTAGTTTATTCGTCTAGTTCGGGTTCATACGCAAAGTGAATGTGGCCTAACGCATCTGGTACATCGGGCATGGGCTTTTGCCAGTACACCGGGCGGATGAAGCCCTGCAGTTCGCGTTTGAGCGAGAGCGCATACTCCCATTCCTGCCGTACAAATGCCGACTCGGCGGCGGTGTTGGACCAGAATAACTGGAAGATATCCGCCTCGCGGATGAACTTCATCAACTCGTCGTTCCAGATTTGCCCACTGCGAATGCTGACCACATCCCGCAAATACTCCAGGCCGAGTGCGCGATAGGCGCGCTCAACGCGTTCGATGATGGCGGTATCCTGGCGAGAATAACTACAGAATATAGACGGGTAGGCCTTCGTGGCCGCGCTGGCCTGGTCTGCGCTGACGGCGTTCGGGTCATCGGTCACGAAGATGGCGATGGGCACATCGGCGACGATGATCCCCTCGACAAGAAAGGTGAGCACGCCATTAACGGCCTGGTTCACGGGTACTTTCTCGGTGGCACGCGCTTTAAAGTCCAGGCGGTGCCAGTCTTCATAGAAGCCAACGAAGTGCTCGGGCGGGTTAAACTGGAAGCCCGGCAGGCGCGGCCTGGCCGAAATCATCGCGCCGGTTTCCAATGGGTTGAGTGCCGTTTCGGTTACGCGGCGAAAGTTTGCGATCACGTCGCCAAGCTGGGCGGCGGCGTCGGTCGCCACTTTTTGCTCGGCACCGCCCCGGTATACATACGCCAGAAATGGACGCCACTGCATGGGCATCATCTCTTTGGGGTAATAGGTGGCGAACAGGGCCTGCTCCGCCGGGACGACATTTTGAAATTTCCGCAGTTTGCCAGTGCCGCTCATCGTCGGGGCCGGGACCGTGGGTGCGCCTGGCAAGGCTGCCTTGGGGGCAGGCTTGGGCTTAGGGGCGGTACGCGGCGGCGGCGCACTCAGGTCGATGTCGCTGGGGCTTGGCTCGTGCGGGATATGGTCGTCCATGAGCCACTCCGGTAAATCGACTTCGACTTCGGCGGCAGGTGGTGGTGGCGGGGCGGGGGCCTGTTCGCTCTCGGCCTCCTCGCGGCTTCTGCGTAACGACTCTTGCACATCCTCGCGCGCCAGGATGAGGGTGTCGTCCTCGTCGTAGGTATCGTCGAGGCCGGGCAAGGCTTGTTCCTCCAGC
>CAYSVE010000191.1:0-9239 GCA_964434365.1 uncultured Anaerolineaceae bacterium
TGTTTCATCGGTACTGGCGGCTGTTGCTGAGTATTGCTCATCGTACAAAACACAACGTGCCCAGTGGTCCTCACTGATCTCAACTTGAACAGGTTCGACCCTGTCGCACACGCCGGGTAGCATCTGGGTGCAGCGGGTGTGGAAGCGGCACCCTGTGGGCCTGTGGAGCGGGTTCGGAATGGACCCGGCAATCGCCTCAAGCCGGTCGGCGCGCCCCACGCCGATGTGTGGAATCGAGTTCAACAACGCCTGCGTGTAGGGGTGCTTCGGTTGTTCGAACAGGGTAATCACATCAGCCGATTCGACGACCTCGCCGAGGTACATGACGACCACGCGGTCGGCAAACTGAGACACGACGCTGAGATCGTGCGTGATGAACAAAATCGCCATGCCAAACTCATCTTGTAGGTCACGCAGAAGCCGTAAAATCTGCGCTTGCGTGGTGACGTCGAGGGCGGTGGTCGGCTCGTCGGCAATGAGCAGTTGCGGCTGGCACGAAAGCGCCATCGCAATCATCGCGCGCTGGCGCATGCCACCGCTGAGTTGATGTGGATAGCGATTGATAATGCGCGATGGCTGGGGCATCCCCACATGATTGAGGATTTCCAGGGTGCGCTGAGTCGCAGCGCGACGACTGACCTGTTGGTGCAAGATGATCGCTTCGTTGATTTGGTTGCCGATTGTGTGCACCGGGCTGAACGACGCCATCGGCTCCTGAAAGATCATGGCGATGTCGGCCCCGCGAATGTCGCGAATCTCGGGTCCTTTTGGCGGCAGTTTCGTTAGTTCGACCGGCGCACCATTGCGGTGATAGACGATGCGCCCGTCCATAATCTGGCCGGGTGACGGGACAATTTGCAGCAACGCCCGTGCCATCACCGATTTACCGCAGCCGCTTTCGCCCACAATGGCGACGGTTTCGCCACGGGCGATGCTGAAGGACACATCGCGCAGCGCTTCGACAACCCCTTCATCGGTGTGGAAGTGCACCTTTAAGTTGTGAACCTCAAGTAAGGTGTCGCCAGACATCATGATGCCTCCAGGGTGCTTTTATCTGTCGCTTCGGCCACGTCATCGAAGTTCAGTTCACCGGCGAAGTGGCAGCGCACCAGGTGGCCGTCGCCAGTTTGCCGTAGTTGCGGCACATCATGGCGGCACCGGTCCTGTACGTAGCGGCATCGCGGATGGAATACACATCCCGACGGCGCATTTGCCGGATCAGCAATTTCACCGTCGAGCGGCATGGGAAGCTGACGAAGGCGTGGGTTCAGCTTCGGAATGGCAGACAGCAGCGCAGATGTGTAGGGATGCTGCGGCTGCTGGAAGATCGTATCGGTATCGGTCGTCTCCACGATTTTGCCAACGTACATGACTGCAACACGATCGCAGATGTAGTCTACAACGCTGAGGTCGTGCGCGATGAAGAGATAACTGTACCCGAACTCCGCTTGCAGGTCGCGCAGCAAGTTGAGGATTTGTGCCTGTACCGAGACATCCAACGCAGACACGGGTTCATCGCAGACGATAAGGCGTGGGTTCAGGGCCAGGGCGCGTGCAATCCCGACGCGCTGGCGCTGCCCGCCGCTGAAGGCGTGCGGATACCGCGACATGTGCTCTGGTCGCAGCCCGACGGACTCCAGCAGGTAAGCAACGCGCTCTTCGAGTGCTCTGCCGCTGTAGAGGTTGTAGTTGCGCATCGGCTCGCCGATGATCTGCTTGAGCGTCATGCGGGGGTTCAGCGACGCAAAGGGGTCCTGGAACACCATCTGCACATCGCGGCGATACCGATGCATGTCGGCTTCGGGAATTTTGGCGAGGTCGACGGCCTTGCCCGCCGCATCGTATAGCAGGATTTCACCCGCGGTGGGCTTGTAGGCACGCACGATGCAGCGCGAAACGGTCGATTTACCACAGCCGCTCTCACCCACCAGCCCGACGACCTCGCCCTCGTTGACGGTTAGGGTCACGCCGTCGACTGCTTTGACGTGCCCAGCAACGCGCCCGAAAATGCCCTTTTTGATGGGAAAGTGCATCTTCAAGTTTTTGATTTCCAGTATCGGTTTCTTGCCAGAATTCATCGTTGGGTCCAATCAAGCATAGGGGTCGGCAGCATCGCGTAGGCCGTCGCCTACGAAGTTAAACGCCAGCACTGTGATAATCACAGGTAGTACGGGGAACAGCAACCAGGGCGTGAGGGCGATTGCGTTGAGGTTCTGTGTTCCTTCGAGCAGGGTGCCCCAGCTGATGGTCGGTGGGCGCAGGCCAAGGCCGAGGAAACTGAGCGCGGTTTCGCTGAGAATCATCACGGGGAGCGCCAGCGTGAGGGCCGCAATCAGGTGGCTGAAGAACGACGGCACCATGTGGAACACGATGATGCGAATGCGTGATGTGCCGATGGTGCGGGCCGCGAGTATGAAGTCCTCGTGTTTGAGCGACATAAACTTGCCGCGCACCACGCGGGCCACCTCCGTCCACCCGATCAACGACAGGATAATCGTGATGCCGAAGTAAACCTGTATCTGGGTGAGGTTGCGGGGCAGTGCCGCGCTGAGGGTAAGCCACAGCGGAATTGTCGGGATCGACCGCAGCACCTCGATCATCCGCTGGATGACAACATCGACCCACCCACCGAAGTAGCCCGATACCCCGCCCAGCAAAATGCCGAGAATGAGACTAAGGAAAACGCCTACCAAACCCACCGTCAGCGAGATTTGTGACCCAAAGATGATGAGCGACAGCATATCGCGCCCCAGCGAATCGGTACCCAGCAGGTACAGGGGTTGGTCGGGGTCATCTACGCCTATGAAGTGGATATTGCTGGGGATAACCCCTAGCAATCGGTACTCGGCCCCGCGCACAAAAAAGCGCACCGGCTGGCGTAACCCAGGGTCGATGCGATAGACCTTACGCAGGGTGCTGGGGTCACGTTCGCCGACGTAACCATACACAACCGGCGGAAAGTGGAAACCCGCGCGATCCCAGAACACGATTGGCTGTGGGGGCGCATCGGCGAACTCGGCTACCACCTCGCGCGGATCGTGTGGGGCAAAAAAGCCCGCAAATAGCGCGACAGTGTAGAGCACGGCCAAAACCACGACGCTAATCATCGCGGCCCGATGCCTGCGGAACCGCCACCAGATGAGTTGCCACTGCGAGGCTGTAAGCTGCTTCTCCTCGGCTACTGACAAGACGTCGTTGTTCACCAACTGTGCTGCATCAAGCGTACTCATGGTATGCCTCAGTCATAGCGAATACGTGGGTCGATGAGCACCAGCAGGATATCCGAAAGCAGGGTGCTAACCATTGTGAAGAAACTGAGCATCAACAAGAAGCTACCGGCCAGGAACATGTCCTGCTCTAGCAGGGCATCTAGCATAATTGGCCCCGTCGTGGGTAGGCTCAGCACTACCGAGACGATGGTTGCGCCAGAGATCAAGGTAGGCAGCAGGGTCGCCAATGAGCTTATGAACGGGTTCAGGGCTACGCGAACCGGGTACTTCCAGATGAGGTAACGCTCGACCAGCCCTTTGGCACGGGCCGCCTCGACATAGGGCTTGTTCAACTCATCCAGCAAGTTGGCGCGCATGGTGCGGATGAGGCTCGCGGTGCCTGCTGTCCCCAGCACCACAACCGGCACCCAAAGATGCGAGAGGAGATCGACGAATTTGGCAACGGTCCACGGCGCGTCGCGGAATTCGCTGGAGAACAAGCCACCCATCGACACGTCGAAGACGGAAAATCCGATCCACATCAACACGAGTGCCAGCAGGAAATTGGGAATCGCCAGCCCGATGAAACCGACGAAGCTAAAGAGGTAGTCGAGAAAAGAGTACTGGTTCGTGGCCGAGTACACCGCGATTGGGAATGCCAGCGCCCACGTGAATAGAAGTGAACTGAGTGTGATGAAGAGGGTCCAGCCCAGGCGGCTCCAGATCAGGTCGGAAACGGGGCGGTTCCAGGTAAACGAACGGCCAAAGTCGCCCTCGGTGATGATGTTGCGGATCCACCGGCTGTACTGGACGATGGCTGGCTGGTCCAACGCATAGCGTTCGCGCAACAGGGCTTCAGCCTCAGCATCGACCGATGTGCCGCTTTCCTGCATGCGTAGGATCATCGTGTCGAGGAAATCGCCGGGGGGCAGTTGGATGAGAAAGAAAACCAGAAAAGACACGAAAAACAGCGTCGGCACGAACAACAGAATTCTTCTTGCGATAAAACCAATCATCTTGCCGTCCTATGGGCTAATCTCTTGTCGATGCAGGCACATGCGGGCCGTGCCTGGCCCGCATGCCCCACTCAGGTACGGCTTAGTTCTCGAACCACCACTGCTCGGGCTGGTGCGGCCCCCAAACCCAGTACTCAACACTGACGACGCCATCTGGCCCCGGGGCGTTGCGCAACTGGCTATCGACAACAACTGGGCGCGGCATTAGCCCAATCGTGCCGATCACCCAAAGATTTTCGGCGTTGGTACGCATGATCTCGGTCCCGAGTTCTGCGTATGCCTCGGACCCACGCGGTTCCTGGGTCCATGCGTCGATGGTCGCGTACAGATCCTGCACCACTTCTGGCGGAACGACACCCTGGTCACCGCCGGATTCGTACCACTGGTACCAGCCCAAGCCGCCGAGGGCGGTGTTCGGCCAGTGGAACGGCGGGCGGTAGCGAATCGGCGCGTTGTTGCGGCTGAATACTTCGGACGACCCGCCAATGGCCCAGGTGCCCATGTCGACATCGTTTGCTACGAGCCGTTCGCGGTACAAATTGATGTCGATCGGGTCGAGCAGCAGATCGACGCCGACTTCGGCCCAGTACCCCTTCACCAGTTCGGTGAGGTCAGGATTCCAGATTGGGCTACCCGAGGGGTACGAGAACGTGATCTGGAGTGGGTCGCCATCTGGGCGCAGGCGTATTCCATCGGCCCCCATTTCCAGGCCCATATCATCTAACAGAGAGTTGGCCAGCGCGGTATCGAACGCGATTGCGTTCTGGTCGATGCCCTCTTCGTAGAACGACGCGGTGGGATCAAAGATGGGCTGGCGCGGTGTCCCCTGGCCCAGGAAGACCAGCTCCTGCAATTCGGGTCGATTGATCGCATGAGACATGGCCTGGCGGAAGCGAATGTCGTTGAAGATTTCGCGCAGTACCGGGTCCTCGTGCGTATAGTTGAAGACGAAACCGAACTCCGATGCGCGTAGGTCGGGGTGGAGGTTGACGACGTAGCCGTTCGAATCGGCGCTCTCGGCCAGCAGCGGGAAGTCGCCGATAGCCAACCAGAAGGCGGCGTGCGTCGCTTCGCCGGAGACGATTTGCGCCTTCAGCACTTCGTTGTTGGTCTCGACGCGGCGATCGAAGTAGTCGACGTATGGGAGTTGATTGCCGTCGGCATCAACGACGTGGTAGTACGGGTTGCGCACAAACAGGGTCGCCTCTTGCGAATCGACGCTTTCGTACATCCACGCACTCAGGACGGGCAGGTCTGGGTCCTGCACGGTGAAGTACGGGTCGCCCGATGTACCCCCGAGCAGCTTGCTCTCGAAATGCTCGTGCCAGAAGTCGAACCCGGCTTCCTGTGCGAGCGCATCGGCATTGTCGTTGTACGCTGCATGGAACTGGCTCAGGTAGTGTTCTGGCAAGAACGGGCGGAAGTCCGTGATCGTGTCGAGCACACGCACGAAACGCTCGGGGTAGTGGAAGCGGAAGGTGTAGTCGTCGATGACTTCGAGTTCTGCGATTTGCCCACCGACGTTGATGCCGTTATCGGTGTTCGCGAGGAAGACATCGTCGTTGAGGACCACGGCGTTGTACCAGAACTGCACATCCTCCGTGGTGAGCAATTCACCATCGGACCAGCGATGGCCCTCGCGAAGGGTCACGGTGAAGGTAAGCCCGTCTTCGCTAAGTTCCCACGACTCGGCAATATCGGGGACAATGTTGAAGGTGTAGTCGAACTGGGCGATGCTCGCGTTCAGCAGGGAGCAGGTCTCGGGGTCACAGTCGGGCACACGCGGGGAATAGCCGACAAGCGTTCCGCCATACTGGCCGATGCTGTCTCTTACTTCCTGAACAAGCGGGTTGACTGGCAGCCGTTCGGCTACCGGTGGCAAATCACCAGCAGCGACCATCTCGGCCAGCATGGGCGCTTCGTTGTAGGTCACGTCCTGCGCACCGACAGGTAACACTGCCAGCAGCATCATGAGCACAATCAAGATTCGGGTTTTCATGAGTGTCAGTTTCCTTAATAAGCTATTTTATCGAAGGGTTTCGTTTACGATCACCGCTCTCGTTTGTCTCCGTCGACCTCCTTGCCGAGCCTTGCCAACACAAATGAGCGCACCAACTAAGGGGTGCTCTCGCGGTATATGACTTCCGGTTGAATGGAAATCACGCGTTCAACAGGGATGTTATTCAGCCGATCGAAAACACTCTCGGCGGCTGCGACGCCCATCTCGAAACGCGGCACGCTGAGGGTGGTAAGCGCCGGGATGGTAAAGCGTGCAAAGGGGATATTCTGTGATCCTGCAATTGCGACATCATCGGGCACACGTCGGCCTAGCTCGAAACAGGCCTTTAGCGCACCGATTGCCATTTCGTCCTCGAAGCACAGGATGGCGTCGATGTTGGGCGATCGGTTGAGCAGCGTTTGGGTTGCTTCGTACCCAAACGCAGGTGTGTAATGACCGCGCAGCACGTGGTCCTCGGCCAGGTGCAGACCATGTCGATTGAGGGTGTCTTCGATGGCTCGTTTACGCTCGACCGCAGGGAAGGAAACTGGGCCGTTGAGGTACGCGAAACGCCGGCGCCCGCGCTGCACAAGGTGTTCGGCAAGTTTGGACATGGCCGAGTAGGAATCGACGTTGATGGTCGTCACATGGTCGGGGAGTGCCTCGACCTCGGGGAAGTTGATCAGGGTCGCCGCGCCGAACCCACCCAGGTGAGCGGCCAGCTCGTCCGTCGCCATCAGTGGGCCAACCATGATGACGCCATCGACACGAAAGTCTTCGAGTGCCGCGAGGACCTGCTGCTCCTGGGCGCCGTTGTTCCCCGCCTCTTTGAGCAGGATGTGATAAGCATTTTGATCAGCAACATGTTCGACGCCACGGATCATATCGACGAAGAGGGGTATATCGACATTGGGGAAGATGAGGCCGAGATGGACGCTGCGACTAAAAGCCAGATTGCGTGCTATGGTGCTGGGTCGGTAGCCGAGTCGGTTGATAACAGCCTGTATTCGCTCTCGTGTTTCCGCACTCACGCCATCTTTGTCGTTGAGGACACGCGACACTGTTTGCTTCGAGACATTCGCCTCGTGTGCAACGTCGGCGATCGTCACTCGATTTTTCCGCATCCGACCACTCCTACGCCAAATAATTTTCTGAGACCGGTCACGCAATCAGTCAATCTTAAATTCGGCTCGGGCGCATCGCTAAAAAAAACCCGAACGCGGTTGCTATGGTGCTTTGTACTTCGCGTACTGCGGATTGAGAATTCCAGGGGCAGCCCGCTGACTCAACTGACCCTTGTTTGCCGATCATACCATAAAACACGGATTTTCGGAACCGGTCACGTGACCGGTTCCGAAGCAATCGCAATAATGTCAAAAAAACCAGGGTGGATACGTTGGCGCGGTTTAAGGTAGCCACTCGCTAAATGCTTGCTTCGCGGTGTAAGGAGAACGTGCTACGTCCCGAGTCAACACGAAGACCTTTGCCTGCTATACTGGAGGCGCGCAAAATCTCCGATGACAAAATAGGGTAATCGATGCGTCGTTCATCACCGTCTTTGCAGGCACTAAACGTTTACCTCGTTGCGATCGCCACGGCGGTTGTGGGGTTGCTGACGATCTTCAGCGCCGGGAACCCAATCGCCTCTGCCCAATTGCCACTCCTCAGTGACATGGCCCTGGTGCTGGTTCAGCAGGATGCAGCAGTTGCGGCGGCGATCCTTGGGATCGCCCTGCTGGTGTTGGCGAGTAGCCTATGGCGACGCAAGCGCTCTGGGTGGTTGCTCACGATTGTGCTGCTGGTCGTGTCGTCTGCGCTGCATTTGTTGCGCGGCCTAAACTACCAGGATGCCCTGATCGCACTGTTTTTGGCAGGCTGGTTGTTCGGGCTACGCTCACAGTTTCACGCTCGCTCCGATGGCCCATCTGTGCGGCGCGGCCTGCTGTTGATTGTGGGTGCGGTTGTGTTTTCGCTGGTCTATGCGGGTTTGGGCTTTCTACTTTTGACGCGGCACTTCCAGCCTACACCTGCTGTCCTGGGGGCGTTGGGTCAGGCTATTCGTCTTTTCACCGCCCCGAATACCTTAGACACCGTGCCGATTACATCATTCGGTGTGTCGTTCATTGCATCCGCCTACTCGCTCATGCTCATCAGCGTGACATCGGGCCTGATGCTGCTGTCGCGATCTGTCATCATACGCGAATCGTCTACCGAAGCTGAACGTACCCAGGCGACCACCATCGTGGAAGCCCATGGGCGCAGTTCGATTGCACGGATGACGCTGCTGGACGACAAATCGTATTACTTTAGTGCGGGTGGGTCGGTGGTCGGGTATGTGGCCAAAAACGGCTTTGCCGTTGCGCTAGGCGACCCCATTGGACCGTGCGAGGACATCGACGCGGCCATTGCCGGGTTTCGTAAACATGCCAGCCGCAACGGGTGGAAGGCAGCTTTCTATCAGGTGCTTCCCGATCATCTGGAGCGCTACCAGGCCCACGGGCTACGGTCGCTGCCCATTGGTCAGGAGGCTGTGGTCGATTTGAGCACATTCACGCTGTCGGGCAAGGCACGCAAGAGCCTACGCCAACATTTCAATCGTGTGCAGGAGCGCGGTTATCGCGCTGTAATCCACAATCCGCCAATCGACGATGCGTTGTACGAGACGCTGCGCGACATCAGCGAAGAGTGGTTGGTGCGTGCCGGGGGCGAAAAGCGCTTCTCGCTGGGCTGGTTCCACGAGGCGTACATCCGCCCGGTGCCAATCATCTGCGTATACAACCCCGATGACGAGATCGTCGCGTTTGCGAACATCCTGCCGGAGTACCAGCTAAACGAGACGACCATCGACCTCATGCGCCACCGAGAGCAAATGGGGTCCGGCGTGATGGACTTCCTGTTTGTGTCGTTGTTCCAGTGGGCGCAGGAACAGGGCTATGACAGCTTCAACCTGGGCTTGGTGGCGTTGGCAGGGGGTGGCGAGAAGGCAGATGACCCGGCAATCGAGCGGGGCATCCA
>CAYSVE010000192.1:0-9220 GCA_964434365.1 uncultured Anaerolineaceae bacterium
ACGATGCCGTAGAAGACCAATAGCACCAGGAGACTCTCATCGAAGCGCGGCGGGGGCCGCTCACGAACCCGAATATTCCAAAGGTCGCGCACAACGCGTCGTACGATGTCGTGATTTTGCAGCGATACGGCCTCGATGTGACACCCGTCACTTTCGATACGATGATCGCAGAGTGGGTACGTGACAGCGGCAGCAACGCGCTGAGCCTCAGCAACCTCGCGATGGAACGCGACATGCTATACACGCAGATGCAGGACATCAAAGACCTCATCGGCACTGGCAAAAAACAAATCACGATGGCGGCGGTGCCCATCACGAAGGCTGCCCCTTATGCCGCCGAGGACGCAGCCATCACCTACCGCCTCGTGGAGCCATTGCGCAAGAAGCTCGCAAGGCACGATCCGTCGCTTAAAGTCTTCGAAGAGCTAGAGATGCCGCTCGTACCCGTCATCGCAGCGATCGAGCAGGTTGGTGTGGCCATCGATGTGCCCTACCTCGGCGAGATGAGCGGACGCCTCGACGAGCGCCTGCGGGGTATCGAGCAGGAAATTTACGGTCTCAGTGGGGGTTACGGCGAGTTCAATATCAACAGCCCGAAGCAGTTGAACGATGTGCTGTTCGGCAAGCTTGGCTTGCCAACCAAGGGCATACGAAAGACGACGCACGGCTATTCTACGGCGGCGGATGTGCTGGATCGCCTTTACGAGGACACGGGCAACGAGTTGCTGAAACAGATTCTCGCGCACCGCGAGTTGACCAAGCTCAAGGGTACTTATGTCGATGCGCTGCCGGAACTCATTAACCCGCGCACCGGACGCCTGCATACCAGCTTCAACCAAACCGGGAGCGTCACCGGGCGGCTCAGCAGTAGCAAGCCGAACTTGCAGAATATCCCCATCCGCACAGAGATCGGGCGCGAGGTGCGCCGCGCGTTCATCACCGCACCGACGACAGTGCTGCTATCCGTAGACTACAGTCAGGTAGAACTTCGTATTGTCGCCAGCATGGCCGATGAGCCGACGCTGAAGCAGGCCTTCCGCGATGGACAGGACATTCATGCTACAACCGCTGCCGTCGTCTACGGTGTGCCGCTCGACGAGGTGACGTACGAGCAACGAAGCTTTGCCAAGCGTGTGAACTTCGGGTTGCTATACGGTATGGGTGCCTTCCGGCTGGCGCGTGATAGCAATCTCACGCTCGCAGAGGCCGATGAGTTCGTGAAAACGTACTTCCAGCGGTTACCGAACATCCAACGGTATATCGAGGAGACGAAGGCTCAACTTCGCAGCAAGGGCTACGTGGAAACACTTTTCGGACGGCGACGTTACTTCGGCGACGTGCGCAAGATGAGCCGCAACGAGGCCAACCGCGCCGAACGCGAGGCGATCAACATGCCGGTGCAGGGTACGGCTGCCGACATCATCAAGCGTGCGATGATCGACCTGCATGCAGCCCTCAACGAGAGTAAATTGGGCGCTCGGATGACGTTACAGGTCCACGACGAGTTAGTGCTGGAAGTACCAGAGAACGAACTCGACGACACCGCGCGATTGGTCGTCGCAAAGATGGAAGAGGCCTACGAAATGGACCCTCCGCTGCGCGCGAACGCTCAGTTCGGCAGCAACTGGCGAGACATGGAATCGGTTACGTTGTAGGGTGTGCCAGGCTTTACTATCTGGTCGCAGTTTGTGCTATACTCCGTTGTGCAATTCGGCACCTAGAGGCGGGCCATGAGGCACTTTTTAGACCTTGCAGATTGGGCAAGCGACGACATCCAGCAGTTGCTCGACCTGGCGCTTAGCTTAAAGCACGAGTGGAAAAATGGCGGCAACAAACCCATACTCGCTGGCAAAACCCTGGCGATGATTTTTCAGAAGCCGTCGCTGCGCACGCGCGTGTCCTTCGATGTGGGGATGAATCATCTCGGTGGCTATGCGATTATGCTGGGGCCAAACGAAATTGGCCTGGGTAAGCGGGAGAGCATCGCCGATGTTGCCCGCGTGTTATCAGGGTATGTGCATGGGATGATGGCACGGGTCTTCGACCATGCCCATGTATTAGAACTGTCGGAGTATGCCACTGTACCAGTTATCAACGGCCTTAGCGATGCCAATCACCCGTGCCAGGCCCTGGCCGATGTATTGACAATTTACGAACACTTCGGTCGGCTAGAGGGCTTGAACATCACATTTGTTGGGGATGGCAACAACGTTGCAGCCTCGTTGCTCATGGCATCGATTAAGCTCGGGGCGAACTTTACACTCGCCGCCCCGGCGGGGTACAGCCTGCCGGAAGAGACGTTGGATCGTGCGGCCAGCATTGCGAAAAACGGTGCTCAGATCAACGTTGTGCAGGAACCCCGGGCATCGTTAGACGGTGCCGATGTGATCTACACCGATACGTGGGTAAGCATGGGGCAAGAAGCCCAGGCTGCCGAGAAGCGCCAGCACTTCGCGAATTATCAGGTGAACGAAACGCTGGTTGCTGCCGCTAAGCGCGACGCGATCGTCATGCACTGCCTGCCCGCGCATCGCGGCGATGAGATCACCGATGCGGTCGCCGACGGTGCACAATCTGTCATCTTTCAGCAGGCAGAAAACCGCCTTCATGCCCAGAAGGCCATTCTTGTGGAGTTAATGCAATAGTGAACCGTTAGGGGTTGAACATGCCGGGCAACCGTGAAGCTTACAGTGAAGCGATGAACGCCGGTCACGAGGCGGCGTGGAACCAGGACTGGGCTGCGGCAGCGGAAGCCTACAGCCAAGCTCTACAAGAGTTCCCCAATGATGAAGAGGCGCACTTAAACCTGGCCTTTGTGCTACTCCAGGCC
The DNA here is from genome assembly GCA_964434365.1 of uncultured Anaerolineaceae bacterium. GTDB lineage: Bacteria > Chloroflexota > Anaerolineae > Aggregatilineales > Phototrophicaceae > CAYSVE01. The sequence goes on from CAYSVE010000192.1 coordinate 2,831, forward strand.
GACCGGCTGGACGAGGCGTTGCGCGTCTACAAAAAAGCCCATCAGCTTTCGCCAAATGATCCTATCGCGCTTGAGAAAAGCGCCGAAGTTCTTGAGAAAATGGGGCGCTTGCGCGAGGCGGCTCAGCAGTATGCCAACGTCGCCGAGTTGTACCTCAAACAGAAGGACCTGGATAAGGCTGTCGCGAACTGGGAGCGGGCCACCTACCTCACGCCGGGGTTGGTCGCATTGCACTCGCGACTGGCACAGGCCTACCGGCGGCTGAATGACCGTCCACGTGCGTTGTATCAATATTTGTTACTCGCCTTCAATCTGCAACGGTCCGGCGACATCAGCCGGGCCAAGCAGGCCACAATCCAGGCACTTAAGCTAAACAATAAAAACGTCGAAGCACTGAACACCTTGCGCGCGCTCGAAAGCGGAGGCGAGGTGGTGATGCCCACGCCGCCACAGGACAAGCTGGAACCAAACAAAAAGGTTCAAAACCTGCTCTCCGAGGTGGCGATCGACTCGGCACCAGCTGCCAAAAACAGCGATGCCGATCCACTCGGGCCATTGGGCGACGCCATGAATACGTCGCTGAACTTGCTCGCCAGCCATGTGATGGAGAGTGGCGGCTTCGACTCAGGCGGTATCGAGGCGATGCAGGCGATGGAGATGCAGCGCCAGGGGCTACAGAGTGAGGCGATCGGCGCTTACCAGCGCGCCGCCGTCGAGATGCAGCACCCGGCACTGTTGTTGAACCTCGGCGCACTGCTGCTCCTGAGCGATCAACCCGCCGAGGCAGTCGACCCACTCACCGGGGCCGCGAGTGACAATCAACTTGAGGCGGGCGCACTACAGGCTTTGGGGCAGGCCTACTTCAACATGGCGAAATTCCGCCAGAGCACGACACACTTGCTTAAGGCCGCGAAGTCGGTCGAATCGAACACGGCAAGCTCGATGGAGGACTTCGACAGCATCAACGAGGTCTACGACCCGGTTGTTGCCTATCTTCCACAGCGCAACGAGGATGACCCCCAGCTAGAGAGTGTCAGTGAGCGCCTCATCAGCCTGATGCGTGGCAACACTTGGGAAAGTCGTATCACAAACAACCGATACCAGATGCTCCAGGCATTGCGCGAGGGTGGCCCCCAACGTGTGATCGAAACGCTGGCGGAGAAAAGCGGCGGGGCACTGCCCGAGGCTGTCTCGCTCATCGATCGTTACATTCGCCAGGGGCTATTTACCCTCGCGATGGACGAAGCCCACTATGCCATCGAACAAGCACCGACCTACCTACCGGTTCATGTGCGCATGGCAGAGATCATGATGAACGAGGGTCGTGTTCGGCAAGCGATCACCAAGTACAACACAGTTGCACGCACATACCTCACCCGCGGCGAAAACGGACGTGCTGCGTCCATCCTCTCGGAGGTATTGGAGCAAGCGCCGTTGGATGTCTCGGTGCGGCTAAACTTGCTGAATTTGCTGGAAAGCGAAGAACGCTGGGAAGAGGCCCTCGAACAGTACACCGAGCTTGCCGGCACTTATCATCAACTCAGTAACCTCGAAAAAGCGCGCCAAACTTACGATGTCGCAGAAAAGATGGCCGACCGTGTTGGGGCACCGGTAGAGCAAGTGGTGCGCATCAAGCATGCCATCGCAGACATCGACAAGCTCAAGATGGATATCCGCAAGGCACAACGCGTCTACGGCGAAATCGTCGAACTGAACCCAGAGGACGAAAAAGCGCGCAAGGAGCTTGTCGACATCAACCTGAGCACGGGCAACAAAGTCGAGGGCTTTAAGCACCTCGATGAACTGCTTCGCATTTACGCTAAGCGCAAAGAAGTGAAGGCCATCCTTAAGTTGCTAGAGAGCCTTGTTGGCGTCTACTCCGACGATGCCGTGCTGCGGTCGCGGTTGGCGCAAATGTACGGTCGGTTGGATCGGCGTGCGGATGCGGTAGAGCAGTGGGATAAGGTCGCAGATTTGCAATTGGAGCAGGGCCTCAACCAGGACGCCTGCAACTCCATCAAGCAAATTATCAAGCTGAAGCCAAACAACATAGAAGATTACCAGAAGTTGCTCGGGCAGCTTGGCTGCTGATTTGAGGCTGCCCCTTGGAACTGCTGTGGACGCTCAGTAACCTTACGCTCCGCGACCTTATCGATATTTTCATCGTGGGTGGGGTGTTCTTCTCAGCGAGCTTTTTGTTTCGCGGTACACAGGCGGTAGCACTCCTTCGTGGAACGATCATCGTATTTGTGCTGCTGGTTATCGTGTCCGGTGTGTTCCAATTGGAGGCCCTTAGTTGGCTGCTCAGCAATGCTGTGACGGTGCTTGCGGTGGCGATTCCGGTGATCTTCCAACCGGAGTTGCGGCGCGCGTTGGAGCGTTTGGGGCGGGCCGGGATATTGGTAAGCCGTACATCTGCCGATGATGTGCATGGTGAGATTATCCACAGCATTTGCACCGCTGTGGAGCGGCTCTCCGAACGTCGCCACGGTGCGCTTATCGTCCTCGAACGCGAGAGCAGCCTGCAGGAGTATGTGCGTACGGGCATTGCGCTCGACAGCTACGTTAGCCCTGAGTTGCTCCTGACGATCTTCTGGCCGAAGACTGAGCTACACGACGGCGCCGCTATCGTCGATCGTGAAGGGCGGCTTGCCGCCGCTGCCAGTGTGTTACCGCTGTCGGCCAGCCGAAACATGCCCAACCGCAAACAGGGAACACGCCATCGTGCGGCACTCGGTATCACCGAGGTGAGTGATGCGGTGTGTGTGGTCGTCTCGGAGGAAACGGGTCGCATTTCTGTCGCCAACGGTGGGCGGATGATTGTTCGTTTAGACCCCAAGCGCTTGAAGACCATCCTCATGGCCCTATACGGTCCAGAGCAACCCCAGCGCGAGAGCTTGCTCAACATCATGAAGCTGCGCGTCGCGGAATTTACTGAACGGCTGCACAACTGATGGATGCCCGCCGCGCAAGCGCTACCGATGATCGTTTGCTAAATAATGCCGTCTGGCTGCTGGGGTCTATATTTCTGGCCTTTGTGGTCTGGATCACGGCGAATCTACAGTCCAACCCGGTGCAACAGCAGCGCTTGAAAGACCTGATAACGATCGACTATTTGCTGGACGACGGTGTCCTCATCACGAGTGCCCCACAATTACGCGCGTCAGTGTTCGTGCGTGCGCCGGTCGACGTGTTCTCGGTGCTGTCCGAGGAGGATGTCGATGTCGTTGCGGACCTTCGAGGGCGCCCACCGGGCCGCCAAACGGTACCGCTAGAAGCGTCGCTGGCCGCAAATCGTCAGGCTGTGGTCGTCGACATTTCGCCGGGGCAGGTCACCGTCGAAATCGAGGAGAGCCAGGAGCGCTTTATCCCCGTCGATCTCATCATCGTGGCCGAGCCACCAGCAAACTTCGAACTAACCGACTCCAGCGCCAGCCCAACGCAGGTCCTCGTCAGTGGGGCCGCGAGTGATGTGTCGCGGGTGGTTTCGGCGCAAGCAGAGCTAGACCTCGCTCAACAGGAGGAGGGGCGGGTCGAACTGGATGAGATACGTCTCATTCCGACTGATGTCGATGGACAACGCGTCGCAGATGTCGAACTTTCTCCGGTGGCGATCAGCGTATCCTTAGACATTCAGCAGCGAAATAACGTGCGTGAGGTTCGGGTGACGCCGAATCTCGTGGGCGAGCCGCCAGCCGGTTACACACTTACCGCCGAGTTTGAACACAGCCCTGAAGAAGTGTTCGTCAGTGGGCCGCCGGAGGCACTGGACGATATTATCGGGGCTTTTGTGACGGAGCCGATCGACCTGACCGACCGCACCGAAAGCTTCGAAACCACGGTCACAATCGATTTGCCAAATGATGAGCTTTTCTTGCTGACGGGTCAGGTTGTCACGGTGTCGGTAGGTATCGACGTGCTGCAATCGAGCCGGTCGTTCGAAGAGGTGCCGATCGAGGTGGTAGGCTTGCAGGAAGGAGCCTCGTTCGAGATTGTGCCTGAGGTCGTTCGCGTGCTCGTCAATGGGCCGCAACCCTCACTGACCGCGCTCGAACCGGATGACGTTCGGGTAGTGGCCGACCTCAGTGAAATAACCGAATCGGGCAGCGCGCAGGTTGTGCCCATCGCATCCATCAGCGATGGCGAGATCGACCCGGAGAGCATCTCCATATTGCCCGATATCGTCGATATAACTGTGGAAGTCCCCTAACCCCAAACTGACCGCAGCGCTTGGCCCAGCATACGGTATGTTTCGTAGCGGGCGTCATATGTGGATGTGTGCGATGGCTCATGACGCCGCCGAACTAGCACCTCAAGATCATGGATTGTGTCGAACCAGCCAACGCCGATACCCGCCAGGATAGCTGCCCCGCGCGCCCCGAATTCGGTGCCTTCTGGCACGATGATTGGTTTGCCCGTGACATCCGCGACGAGCTGTGACCAGAACATGCTATTCGCACCCCCCCCCGCAAGCCCTATTTCGTCGATGGGTGCGGGCATAGCGGCAAAACAATCGCGGATTGCGAGTGCAACGCCCTCGTAGACAGCCCGTAGTAACTGTTCGCGTGTGTGATCTGTTGTGAGGCCATAGAACTGTCCGCGCGCGTTAGGGTCGACGAAGGGTGCGAATGTGCCCGTCGGGCTAAGATACGGGAGAAAGATAACCCCATCGCTTTCGTAAGTAGTAGCCTTGGCCTCAAGGTTTTCGAATAGCGCCGACGTCATACCGTGTTGCTGAACAAGGTCGGTAAACATCTGCTGAATGCACCAATCGAGGTTGGGCGTTCCGAGTACATTGACCATCACCCGAACCCAGTTGCCACCCGGCTGGCAAAACGTCAGGCCGACATTGGGCGGTTGCAGCAGTGGGGTATCGGTCACTAGGCCGTTGATCCCCGCCGTGCCGAGAATGCTGTACGCCGCTCCAGGGGATGCTGCACCGACGCCGATAGATGTCGTCAGCACATCGCCTGCCCCCGTCACGACCGGGGTACCTGCCCGTAAGCCAGTCGCTTCCGCTGCCTGGGGTATTACCTCGCCGATGATCTGAGTCGCAGGGTATAGCGGTGGCAGCAGTTGAGCGTGTTCCGCCATTTCGAGTAAATCGAACATGGCGTGGCTATAGTCGCGCTTGTGCGTGTCACCGGGCAGCACCGTCGCCTCCGAGGCGTCGATGACGGCTTCGCCTGTGAGCTTGTACACCAGCCAGCCTCGGCAGGTGAGAATTCGTTGCGCTCGTTCGATCGTGTTCGGTTCGTACTCGGCCAGCCAGCGGATAAGCGGCAGAGTGCAGCCCGGTTGCATCGCGGAGCCAGACGACGCAAAAATCGTACGCATAAACTGTGGGTTTTCGGTTTGTCTCGCATTGATCCACGGCTGCGTACGGTTATCGATGTGGACGATTGCGTTGCGGAGACTTTTGCCATGTGCATCGACAGGCCACGCACCGACCATATTCCCGGTAACGCCGATTGCCGAAATGGAATCGGGGGACACATTGTTTTGCGTTACCACGTCGCGGATGGCATTGGCCGCGCTTTGCCATGTCGCGTTCATGTCGAGTTCGGCGTAACCGGGCTGTGGTGTGATGAGTGTGTTGCGTTGCGCCGCGACGCCGGTGGTCTGCCCGGTTCGGTCGAACAGCGCAGCCTTGACGACCGATGTGCCCGCGTCGATGCCTAACAACTGCATGAGGTTATTTCATGGCCCCAGCGGTGAGGCCACGGACAAAGCTGCGCCCCACAAACCCGAACAGGATGATTGCAGGGAGCGCGGTCAGGGTCGCCCCAGCAAGGAGTAGGCCCCAATCCACCTGATACTGCCCGATGATGCCTGCTAGCCCAACCGGAACCGTGCGCCGCTCATCGCTGATAATCATAACCGAGGCGAACATGTACTCCGTCCAGGACATGATGAACGCGAAAATGGCGATACTCGCCACGCCAGGTGCCGCGAGGGGTAGCACGATTCGTAGAATAATCTGTACACGGTTCGCCCCGTCGAGCGCCGCCGCATCTTCGATCTCAGGGGGCAGTGAACTGAAGAAGGCGCGCATCATCCACACAGCGAATGGTGCAGCAAACGTCACATTGATGACGATGAGCGCATAGACCGTGTCGATGAGGCCAAGGCGGCTCATCATGCCATAAAGTGGAATGAGCAGCAGAATACCCGGAAAGGCGTAGGTGATGAGGATCAACTGGAAGATGAGGTTTCGCCCCGGCAGCTTCAGGCGATATAGGCCATACGCCGCCGATGTCGAAAGCGTGACCGTGATAAGCATCGTGCCGACTGCGACGAGCGTGCTGTTCCACAGATACAACGGAAAATCGGAGCCGCCAAGCAGTATGCCGTAGTGCTCCAAAGTGAAGCTCAGCGGTAACAACGTCG
>CAYSVE010000193.1:0-4438 GCA_964434365.1 uncultured Anaerolineaceae bacterium
CGCCAGAAGGTGCTGATCGCTTCCCAGAAGCTCGGCTACTCCGCCAACCTACAGGCCCGCAGCCTCGCCGGTGGACGCACCAACATAATCGGCATCCTCGTGCCCGTCATCGATAACAGCTACATCACCGAAATCATCGCGGGCATCGACGACGAACTCGCTAAGGCCCACTTCAACATGATGTTGTTCACCACCCACCGGCACGAGGGCAAAGAGGCGCAATACGTCGACACGATTGCCAACGGCATGTCCGATGGGCTGCTGCTCGTCGTGCCGGTGGCCAGCGAGGCCTACCTTTCGGCGTTGCGCGACCGAGGCTTCCCATACGTCCTCATCGACCAGCACGACCCACAGGACAAGAGCTTCGAGGTGATGGCGACCAACTACCAGGGGGCCTACGAGGCCACAGCGCACCTCATCGGGTTGGGGCACCGGCGCATCGGGTTTATCAGCGGCCTGGCGCGGTTACACAGCACCCAAGAGCGCCTCGCGGGGTATCGTGGTGCCCTGGTGGATAACGGCATCGCCGTGGACGAGCGCTACATCGCAAAGGGCGACTTCTGGGAGCGTGAAGCCTATTCTGCTACACAAAAGCTGCTCGCTTGCGACCCCCGCCCCACCGCGATTTTCGCCTCCAACGACCTCACCGCCTTCGGCGCAACCGATGCCATCCGCGATGCGGGCCTGCGCGTGCCCGAGGATATTTCGTTGGTCGGCTTCGATGATGTGCCGCAAGCCGCCTACCACTACCCGATGCTCACGACCGTGCGCCAACCGCTCGACCAGATGGGCCGCGCGGCGGTGCAACTGTTGCTAGAGCAACTGAGTGCACCCGGCATACCACCCCAAGCTCGGCGAATTATGCTAGCGACGCACTTCATCGAGCGCGATTCCTGCCAGCTTGATCAACCCGAAGGCGAGGCATAGCACGGGCAATGGGCGCACGCATCGGTGCTCCCCCTGCCCATCGTCCATGCGCTATGCGAGAATACTGGGCAAAAACTGTTCTGTACAACAACATGAAGCCCACGTTACGCCGCCGCATCATCGCCGCCACCCGCCAGCACATCCCAAACCCTGATGCCGTCGCGGCCAACCCGTTCGTTGGGTGGGAACTGCGGAGCATTCGTTGGATGGAAACCCGCGCCCGGATGCAAGCGTTCAACCGTCGGGTGCTGGCGCTCATGGTGTTCGGCCTCTCGGCCCCGGTGCTGATGCTGGCCGGGGTGCTGGTGTGGTTGTCGCTGCCGAACATCGTGCCTACCGTGATTATCGGGGCCATCGGCCTGAGCTGGCTGCTGGCGTTTTTCGTCGATTTTTTGTGCGTACTCTACGGCGCATCGGTAGTGCGCAAACTGCCCCACCACGCCATGTTCGACCTGCTGCGCACATCCTCGGTCGACCCACAACGGATCGTGACGGCCCAATTCGAGCTTGCGCGGGCCATGGCGTGGCGGCCCGTGATGACGCTGCTGGCGTCGCGGGTCGCTATCGTGTTGTGGATGCTGCTGTACAGTGTCTTCGCGATTATCCGCCTCAGCATCGACTACCCCACGTGGGCGGCCCTCGCCACCGACCCCCAAACCGCGCTCCAATTTTTGGCGATCGGCGTCGTTTATTTGGGCGCAGTCGTGAGCGTGTCATCCTTGCTCCTCATCGACCCATTGCGGCGCTACAAATTGATGATTTCGCTGGGCATGTACTTCGCGGCGACCCGGAAGAACGTGTATGAAATGGGGCTGCACCTCGGCAGAGGGCTGTTGTTTACGTGGCTTGGGCTGCGTGTGGTGCCACCGGTCATCATGGTCGTGGTGGGGGCCATCGTCTTCAACCTCACCACGGCGATTCTGTTCTCTGCGCTGTCGATCGTGGTGCGCGTGCCGCTGGTGATTTTTCTGGCGGGGTTGCTCGGGTTGTCGCCGGTGTTGACGTACTGGGTGCTCCGCACCGATTTCGAGCGCTCGATGTGGGACGAGTATCTGCGCCCGGCGTCGAAGGTGTTGTTGCAGGTAAAGCCCACGGTGTAACGGTCTGGCCCTTACGGCTTCATCGGCACCAACGCCACATCATCAACGTAAAGCGTGGTCGCCGTCCCCTCGGAGTAGTTGAGGCACTGCAACAAGCCCAACCGCATCGTGGCAGCGTTGGCGTCGCGCAGGCGCTGCAAATCGACGGCTACCTCGCGCATCACCCAGCCTTCCTCCCACTCGCGGCACCCGGTGGAAAAACTCGTGCGCAGGCCGCCGTCGCCGTCGTACAACGCGATAACCAACCAGCCGCTTGCGCCGTCCGGCGAAAACGTCTGTGCGGAAAACGTATACCCGAAGCCGGACGTCACCGGCACGGTGGCAAACCACCCTGGCCAACCTCGATTCCCCGGTTGGCTGGTTTTCAGCGCTAACGAATAGCGCCCCGTACGCGCATGGGCATCGCTCCACCGCGCATCGAGGTCGGTGCCGCGCGCGTCGATTTGCCAACCAAAGTCCATCAACGTCGGGTCGAGTTCGAAGGAGGGATTGCTGAACAAATTCACGCCCGCCTCGGTCCTCGCCTGGATGTCCTGCCGAGCTTCGACGTCGATAACTTGCCTCCCTGCCACAGCAACGGCGACCTCGTCGGACGTGAGGGCCTGCCACATGCCAAACCCCGACCACAGCACGAGTAACACGCCTATCCCCACCAGCACAACATAGCCCGCCACCCGCCCAGCGGCGGTATCCGCGCGCACGGCGGGCGAACTTTCGATGACATTGTGTTTGCGTTTGGGTTTTTGCGGTGGGGTGGTCATGGGTGCGCCTCGGTGATTGCAGTCGTCGACACACCCATTATATGCGGGGTCGTATGTCCTACGTACAGAGTCGTTCATCGTAGGGGCAGGCAGCGTATGCCCACCCCCAAATACCAATCGCCGCCTAAACGAATAAAGGCTCCATCGCCCACTGCGATACGACCGCCTCCATCTCGGCGTCGGTGGGGCGGGCTTCGAAGCGGGCAGCGGCATCGAGCACCCTGGGCAAAATCTCGATGTCGCCGACGGTGTTCAGGAAGATGCCCTCGCGGCCCAGCACCCAGTGCACCGCTTTGTCGATGCTGGCCTGGTCGGTGAGCGGTTCGTACCACGTGGACGCGGTTCGCTGGTCGGTGGGGTACGGGCGGCGTGTGATCGACTTGATCGTCTGCACAGCGACGTTACGCTCGGCTGCGATGCGCATCACCGCTTCGAAGCCCGCCGCGTAGGTCGGGTTTTGCATCATGAGGTAGTTGTACGGCAGCAACACACTATCGAAGTCGTACTTTTCCAGGCTACGGCGGTGCATCTCCGCGATGGCAACATCGTGGCCCGTCACGCCGATGTACGTCACGAGGCCCTCGGCCTTGGCTTCGAGCAGGTATTCCAGCACCCCGCGCGGCCCCATCGCCACCTCCCACTCCTCCTCACCGACGAGGTAGTGCAACTGAATCATGTCCACCGAATCGACGCGCAGGCGCTCCAAGGAGCGCAGGAACTCGTCTTTGGCAGCGTCGTAGGTACGCTCACCGGTCTTCGTCGCGAGGAAGACGTGCTTGCGGTGCTCGGCCATCCACGGGCCGATGCGCAACTCCGATTCGCCGTAGCTCGCGGCGGTGTCGATGTGGTTGATGCCGTACTCTAGCAGCAAATCGAGCGTGCGGTCGGCATCGGCCTGCGAGACTTTGCCCAGGGCTGCCGCGCCGAACAGCAGGCGGGTGCTCATGTGGCCGGTGCGGCCAAACGGTTGTTTCGGGATGCTCATGCGGTTCTCTCCTTGTCAACTGTGCGATGTGTATTGTTGATTGTAACGCGAAAACGCAGGTTGAACGTTCTGGCACAGCAGAAACACCCCACTATTCGCTATACTTGGAAAGCATATTGAAGGAAATTTCGGTTTTTTTGCTCGAAAAGGAGATTATTGTGGCGGAACAGCGCATTGGCATCATCATGAACGGGGTGACGGGCCGCATGGGCACCAACCAGCACCTCATCCGCTCGATATTGGCGATACGCGAGGGGGGCGGGGTGCCCATCGGCGACGGCGAGGTGATTATGCCAGACCCGATTCTGCTAGGGCGCAACGAGACGAAGGTCCGCGCGCTGGCGCAAAAACACGGTGTGGCGCGTTGGTCCACCAGCTTGGACGACTGCCTCGCCAACCCCGACGACACCGTGTACTTCGACGCCCAACTGACCGACGTACGCGGCGATGCGGTGAAGCAGGCCATCGCGGCGGGTAAGCACATCTACTGCGAAAAACCCAGCGCGGGCGATGTCGCCACCGCAATCGAGATGGCACGGTTGGCCGAGGCGGCGGGCGTCAAGAACGGTGTGGTGCAGGATAAGCTGTTTTTGCCGGGGATGCGCAAGCTAAAGCGGCTGGTCGATGGCGGTTTCTTTGGGCGGATTTTGTCGGTGCGCGGCGAA
>CAYSVE010000193.1:4448-9207 GCA_964434365.1 uncultured Anaerolineaceae bacterium
TGTTCGAGGGCGACTGGCAGCCCGCCCAGCGCCCGTCCTGGAACTACCGCAAGGCCGACGGCGGCGGCATCATCGTCGATATGCTGTGCCACTGGCGCTACGTGCTCGACCGCACGATTGCCCCGGTCAAAAGTGTGATGTGCCACGGCGCGACCCACATACCAACCCGCGTAGACGAAAAGGGCAAGCCCTACGACGCCACCGCCGACGATGCGGCCTACGCCATGTTCGAACTCGAAGGCGGCGTCATCGCGCAGATCAACTCCTCGTGGTGTGTGCGCGTCTACCGCGACGAACTCTTCAGCCTGCAAATCGACGGCACCGAGGGCAGCGCGATTGCGGGCCTGCGAGAGTGCAAAATTCAGCACCGGGGCAGCACCCCCAAACCTGTGTGGAACCCGGACATTCCGAATCCGTTCGACTTCTACGACCACTGGCAGGACGTGCCCGACAACGACGCTTTCGACAACGGCTTCAAGGCCCAATGGGAACTGTTCCTCAAGCACGTGGCCTGCGACGAGCCGTTCATCTGGAGCCTGCGCGAGGGCGCAAAGGGCATTCAACTAGCCGAACTCGGCCTGCAATCGTGGGATGAGCGCCGCTGGCTCGATGTCGATGAGTTGGATTTTTCGTAGGCATCAGACCACGATTTTGTCGAACGCTCGATAAGCGTGGGCATCGTGTGATGGGCGAGGCATGGCCCTCGCCCCTACACGTTGACCATCTTTGTTCATCGTTCATCTACCGATCTGCACACAATGATTCTTTTTTTTCGTGAGGACACCTCCCATGCCACGCTCCATCGAACTCCCGCACGCCGACGGCCCCCCCTATACCTACACCGTCGGTGAACCGAGCACGTTTTCGCCACCCACCACCCCACTGACAAGCCGCATCGCCTTCGCGGCGGCGCATGTCGTTTCGCATGCCGACCACGACAACAGCCCCAGCGCACCGGTCGTCATCGACTGGGATGCCACGCTGGCCTACCGGCATCACCTGTGGGCGCACGGCCTCAGCATCGCCGAGGCGATGGACACCGCCCAGCGCGGTATGGGCCTCGATTGGCCCGCCACGCAGGAACTTATTCGGCGCGCGCTGGCCGACGCCAAAGCCGAAAACGGTGGCATCGCCTGCGGCGCAGGCACCGACCACCTCACCGACGGCGAGGCGTACACCCTCGACGCCATCACCGCCGCCTACGAGGAGCAGGTCGGTTTTGTAGAGGGCGAAGGCGGACGCGTCATCCTCATGGCGAGCCGGGCATTGGCCGCCACGGCGAAAACTGCCGAGGACTACGCCAACGTGTACGGCAAAATTCTGTCGCAGGTGCAGCAGCCCGTGATCCTGCACTGGCTCGGCGATATGTTCGACCCGGCTTTAGAGGGCTACTGGGGGTCGAAAGATATTCCCGCCGCGATGGACGCCTGCCTCAGCATCATCGAGGCCCATGCCGATAAGGTCGACGGTGTGAAGATTTCCCTGCTCGATGCCGCCCACGAGGTCAACATGCGGCGGCGCTTGCCACCGAGCGTGAAGATGTACACCGGCGATGACTTCAACTACCCGGAATTGATTATGGGTGATAACGAAGGTTACAGCCACGCGCTGCTGGGCATCTTCGATGCGATTGCCCCGGCGGCTTCGGCGGCCCTACAAGCACTCGACACAGGCGACACCGCGCGCTTCGAGGAAATCCTTGCGCCGACGGTGCCGTTGTCGCGGCATATCTTTATGAAGCCGACCTACTATTACAAGACGGGTGTGGTGTTCATGGCATATTTGAACGGGCATCAGGACGCGTTTCGGCTGGTAGGCGGCCTTGAGCGCAAGCGCTCGCTGCCACACCTTGCGGAGTTGTTCACCCTCGCCGATAAGGCCGGGCTGCTCACCGACCCCGACGCCGCCGTCGCTCGCATGGCGGCAGTGTTGCAGTCGATGGCGGTGTAGCCGACAATTGCCGCCAAAATAGCTCGAAGGAGATTACGATGACCGTCGCAGAACTGCTAGGAGCAGGCGCAGGCTCAGCCCCGCAGAGCGCAAGCAGCTTGCCGTACTCCTGATCGAATCGTTGGAGGTTGCGACGCAGTCTACGCTCGATGAATTGCTAGCAGGTGTCACGCCGGAGAATCGCCACGCGGAGACGGATACTGGGCCAGGAGATCGCTAATAGCCCAGCGGCGACGGCGTATCGTCGTGCCGGTCGTCGGCGGTAGGGTCTGCTGCGGCCCGCTCGATGTACTGCTTGATGTACCCACGGGCGGTGCCGTCCTCGCAGCCCAACACGTATTTGATCGCCTTGACTGCCGTGCTGAGGTCGCCGTTGCCGAGCGCGTTGCGCAAATCGACGCGCTTGCCGAGGTCCACCAACCCGTTGCGGGCGATGCCCTCCTCCATCAGCCAAATGGCCTGCGCCGATCCCTTCGGCTCGCGGTGGGCCGAGGTCGCCAGCAGCTTACGATACGGGAACGCCCCGGTTTGCATATGCTGCGGCACGACGATGTCATCCTCGGCGATGGCGGCAGGCGGCGGCGGCACCGTGACGTACGCGCACAGGTCGTCGATGACCTTCGCGATGACCTTGCTAATCGTCGTTTCGGTGATAGCGTCCTGATAGACGTATCGCAGATAATCGGCGGCGTAGTTCCGACCCTTGTCCATAATACGTACTTCAAGCTCGCCGACGACCTCGTGAACGCGCAGCACAGCGTTGCGCGATACCTCGTGCGGTGGCTGCGGGCGGGCATCGCCCAGTATCTCGGCGACGATTTGCTCGCTCAGCGCCTCCACGATTTTACTCGCCGTCTGGTAGTCTAGACGTTTGCCGTAGCGCCTCATCATCAGCGAGATACTGTAACTGCGCCCGTTCGCCGTGATGGACTCGCGCAGGTCGGCGGCGCGGGCCTCATCTTGGAGGATGTAGCCCAGCGTCACCGCGCGGTCGTCGTTCTTGGGCGCTCGTTTCGGCTTGGGTTTTTCGTCGACACCCAGCGATGCTGAGACCTCTTCCAGCAGCTCCTTCAGAAAGCGCAACATGGCCGGGCCACTAGCCCCCGTAGCGGCCAAAGTGCGCCGCCACGACATCGCAGAAGCGTTGGTCCGTCGCCGCATACACATAGCCGATGCGCTCGCCGTTCGCGATGAAGTCGCCCGCGCTGCCGCAGGGGCCGCTGGCACTTTGCGCGCTAAACAGGCCACTACCACTGCCGCCACCGATGGTGCAGGCCAATAGGCTATCGATGACGCGGCTTTGGTTGACCACCGCCACCGCACCGACCGGCGGCACATCGCCACTCAGTAGGTCGGCAGTACTCACGTAAACGCGCGCGCTCACGGCACCCGCCTGGCTGTAACAACCGATGAAGTCGTCCACCTGCTCGACGGCGAATTCCACAACGCCGCTGGCGAACAGGTCCACGCCCGTACGACCTGCGGCGGCCAGTGCGCCGCTCACACTCGCCGATTCCGAGCTGGTGTAGCCGCTCACGGTGGGCAAAAAGCTCGACGCGCTGGTGTTCGGCACGAAGGCCGTCGCCTGCTGGCTTTGCGCACCCCCACTGATGGTCGTACTACCCGACTCGTTGGTTGTCGCCCCGGTATCGCCGGTCGTGTTGCCGCCCGTCGATTCGCCCCCGCCGCCGAAGTTGCGTGCCTGCGTCGGGTTCGCCCCCGCCGACGGACCGCCACGGCCGATATTGCCGAAGGAAAAAATGGCCACGGCCAACACGATCGCGGCGCACATTGCCAGTACCACGAAGGCCCCCATCGCGATAATCAGTCCGGTGTTGTTGCCACGCATGGGTTACGCTCCTGGCTCGGTCGTTTGTTCGGGGGGGGCCGCCTCGCGCTCACGCTTCTCGGCGCGGTCGGCCTGCCAACTGGCCCACAGCATCAACCCCACGCCGAGCACAATCGCGTGGTCGGCGATGTTGCTTACATTGGAGATGACACCCGGTATGCGGTAGTGAATGAAGTCGACGACGTGGCCGTACAGCACGCGGTCGGTCGCATTGCCCATTGCCCCGCCGATGACCAGCGCCGTCGCCCAGCGCGACAGCGCGTTTTCGGCACGGGGGTAGGTGTAGATGAGGAAAGCCGTCACCAGGATGGCGATCACGAGGAACAGGTTACCCGCCCCCGAAAAAATACCGAAGGCCGACCCCGTGTTGAAGCTGCGCGTGAATTGGAAAACAGGCGGCAAAATGGGGTACGTCTCGTACAGCTCTAGCGTACTTACGATGAGGCGTTTCGTGGCCTGGTCGGCGATATATACCGTCGTGCTAACGACCGCAAGCAGCGGCCAGTGGGTTGTAGTCATGGCAAAAAGCGATCTTGCTTGCTGAATTATCGATTGTTGGTGGGGGTGTGCGTCTACGTAATCGTCTGCGAAGGGGTAACGCCCCCGGTGCTTAGTATACCACCGGGGCCGTGTGGGGGTAGCGCCCTACCACGGGCGATTGGTGTCTTTGCTGCCGTTTTCCGCGTTGTCCGTCAACCACATGGCGATTGGCGCGAGCAAGAACAGGTTCAGCACGATGAGCATTTGCATGGATGGTACGAACCAGCCGACGAAGCCCAGCAGACCCAAAAAGGTCCACAGCGGCGCGTTGGCACGGTACGCCTGTTGGGGGGTTAGGGAACGCTTGCTCTTGAACATGGATCTCTATCAGTCCTAACAACTCAAGTCGACTTCGTCAACTTCCGTTATTCAACACCCTTTTGGGCATACCGTATAGGTCCAATCGCCTATTTTGATGCA
>CAYSVE010000194.1:0-9207 GCA_964434365.1 uncultured Anaerolineaceae bacterium
GTGTGGATGGCCGACCAGACGACCGAGGACGAGATCGAATCGGCGTTGGGGCGTTATGCCGAGAACCGCGCGCAAGCCAATGGACTCGACGAACTGCCCGCCGAAACGCTGCTGGCAAACTTCCGCACTGGCCTTGTTTGGTGGACGTGGGCCGTCGTCGTGTTGAGCTTCGTTGGGGTCGTCGCGTTGCAGTTTCGGCTGGGGTGGGCGCGCGTCCCGTTGATGCTCGGGCTGCTCGGCCTTACCGTGCTCATCTACATCGTCCCGCCCACCGAGGGCGATACGACCGTCGGCCTGGTGCTCATTGGCATGGCGCTGATGATCGGCGTGATTGCCGCAGCGCCGGGGCACCTGGGCCGCGTGACGGGCTTTTTCCTGGTGTTGGTGGCGTTCGTTGTTGTGTGGGAAACATCGAAAGCGATTGCAGCGGCCTTCAACTACCGCATCAGCGTGCCACAAGCCGGTTGGGGCTACGACGCCTACAACTCGCTAGAAAACGCACTCGATGACCTCGCCGCTGGTGGGTTGGATGTCGTCATCACCGACCGGCGCGACCTCGACGAACTGATGGCCCCCCACCCGCAAGACCCAGACGAATTCATCGACCCGGCAACCACGGCTTACCCATCGTTGCGCTACGTCGAAGACCTCGAGCGCGAGGCGGCGCGTTTCGGCTTTGCCACCCTGCCAGAGTTCCCCGGTCGGTTGGCGGTCGCCCTCCCCGCCGATGGCCCGCTGAACATCACGCAGCCGCTGGCCTTCAATGGGATGGATGTGGGTACCGTCGCCGATGAATTCGCCGAGACAGGCTACCTGATAGAGCCACGCCAACTTGTGCTGCTCGATATGAAAATTGCCAACGACTTGAACCTGCCACACCTGCAATCTATCGCGGAGGCGCTGTTGCAACCCGCCCGCCGAAACGGTCCGGTACTGCTCGTGCGGATTTTGGGCAATGCTGCCCTATACACGTGGGGCGAGGCCCTTGCGGGCTTCATCGGTGGTGGGATACTCGGCTTTGCGCTGGCCACGTTTTTCGTGCATAGCCCGGTTGCGCAGCGCGGCCTGCTGCCGTACGTGGTTGCCTCGCAGACGGTGCCGATTATCGCCATCGCGCCGATGGTCGTGATTTGGTTGGGGGCCGGGCCGGTCTCCGTCGCGGTGATCGCCAGTTACCTGACGTTCTTCCCCGTGACAATTAACACCTTGCGCGGGCTGCAATCGCCCAGCCCCATGGCGATGGACCTCATGCACAGTTATGCGGCTTCTCCGATGGAAATTATGTTGAAGCTGCGCCTGCCCGCTGCATTGCCGTACATCTTCACCGCGCTAAAGGTCGCGGCGACGGCGAGTGTGGTCGGCGCGATTATCGGTGAGCTACCGTCGAGCATCCGCGATGGGCTGGGCCGCGCTATCATCGACTTCAGCTCGGACTACAGCCTTATTTCCACACCCAAGCTGTGGGCGGCCATCTTCATGGCGGCGCTGGTGGGCATCGCCTTCTTCATCATCGTCACGCTCATCGAGATGCTGGTGCTGCGCGGGCGGCTGGCGAGGGCATCCGCGCGATGAGTGAACATGTTGCACACGGTATGTCGCTGGCGGAGTTCATCCGCCGCTACGATGCCGACGGCCCGTTCGAGATCATCGACGGGGAGATAATTGAGATGAGTCCACATTCATTCGGACATACAGTAATTGCGAAGCGCATCTATCACGCCCTCTTTCAATTTGAGGAACGCGGTTATGGCGAGGCGTATCTTGAAAACGTCTTCATCCTTACGGATCAAGCCAATTGGAGGCGAGGGTCTCGTATACCCAATGTGATGTTTGTTCTCGCCGAAACACTCGAGGGTTACGAACAAGGCATCGCCGACTGGAACGATAAGCCTATGGTGCGTGCTCCCGACCTGGCCGTAGAGGTTATCTCAGCTACAGATAGCTACTCGGCGATGATGAACAAAGTCAGTGCCTATCTCCAAGATGGGGTGGCACTGGTATGGGTAGTTGATCCAGATTAGCGCGTGGTACATATCTACCAACCGGGTGAGAGCATCGTAATATTGCACGAAAAAGACACGCTCGACGGTGGTAGCCTGCTCCCAGACTTTCGACTGAGCCTGGAAGAATTGTTTAAACCTGGTCGCATCCTAACCAAGAAATCATAGTTACCCCTTGCGGAGATATTTGCCGATGGAAGCTGAGACAACCAAAACCCCGGTCATTGCGGCCAACAACTTAAGCAAAATCTACAACCCCGGCAGCGACGAGCAGGTCGTGGCGCTGCAAAACATCAACTTGGAGGTGCAGCCCGGCGACTTCATCTCGCTGATTGGCCCCAGCGGCTGTGGCAAGAGCACGCTGCTGCGCCTGATTGCAGACCTCATCGACGTGAGCGACGGCGAACTCAAGGTCAACGAGAAGACGCCACATCAGGCCCGTATGGATCGCGACTACGGCATGGTCTTCCAGGCGGCGACGCTCTACGAGTGGCGTACTGTCGTGCGGAATGTGCAGCTTCCGCTGGAGATTATGGGTTACAACCGGCGCGAGCGTCGTGAGCGCGCCCAGCAAATGCTCGAACTCGTGGAGTTGGGCAAGTTCGGCAAGCACTACCCGTGGCAACTCAGCGGCGGGATGCAGCAACGCGTCGCGATTGCGCGCGCGCTGGCCTTCCAGCCGAACCTGCTACTGATGGATGAGCCGTTCGGCGCGCTCGATGAGTTCACGCGCGAACGCATGAACCTCGAACTGTTGCGCATCTGGGAGCAGACCGGTATCACCGTGGTATTCGTGACGCACTCTATCGCCGAGGCGGTGTTCCTCAGTAGCCGGGTGGTGATTATGTCGCCGAGGCCGGGGCGCATCTCCAAAATTATGGACATCGACCTGCCCTACCCGCGCAACTTCGAAACCCGCGAGTTGCCGCAGTACTTCGAACGGGTGACCGAGGTGCGCGAACTGCTCCGCGACGCGCACGAAATTTAGGACACACCATGACCGAAACCACTCTTCAACCCACCTTCTCCCACCGCGCGCAGGCCTTCACGGCCCAGGTGCGCTACTATTTCCCAACGTTAGTGATCGCGGTTGGCTTTTTGTTGGCCTGGGAAGCCCTCGTGCGGCTGTTTAACGTACAGCAGTTTATTCTGCCGCGCCCCACCGACATTTACGCTGAGTTCAGTACCGAGGTGCGTGCCTGGCTTAGCCCCACTGAGGCGTCGCTCCTGTTCGAATCGACGTGGGCGACGCTGTATGCGGCGTTTGGGGGCTTCATCATCGGCAGTGGCACGGGGATGCTCATCGCACTCGTCACGGCTCGCTGGACGGTGCTCAGCGAGGCGACGATGCCCTTCGCGATTGCGGCCAACAGCGTACCCATCGTGGCCTTTGCGCCTATCATGAACAACTGGTTCGGCCTTACGAACCCAGCTTCGAAGATGGCGATTGTGAGCATCATCATCTTCTTCCCGGTGATGATTAACACCGTGCGCGGCCTCACCCTCGTTGAAGCACGCAAACTGGAGTTGATGCAGTCCTATGCCGCGCCACCGCTGAAAATTCTGTTGGCGCTGCGCATCCCGAATGCGTTGCCTTACATCTTCAGCGCGTTACGCATCGCGAGTGCGCTGGCCGTCATTGGTGCGGTGGTGGGGGAGTTCTTCGGCGGGCCACGCGCGACGTTGGGCGTGTTCATCACCCAGGAGGCGGCAGGCTTCGACTTCGCGCGGGCGTGGGCCGCTATCGTGATGGCGTCGCTTATCGGTCTTAGCTTCTATTTTGCGGTGCTGCTCGCCGAGCGTGTCCTCATGCCCTGGGACCCGGCGCGGCGCGGACGGGGGTAATTTCCAACAAAAGCGAGTGACACATTTCGTCACAAGTCGCCATTTGTAACGTTTGGGATTTGTCAGTATCCTTTACGATGCAGGTTCAATTTTGTTTTAAGGAGTGAGAAGAGATGACCAGAAAATTGATGCTGGTGGTGCTCGTCTTCGGGCTGCTGACGGTGGGCGTCGTGGCAGCACAGGACGAACTAACCCCGGTGAGCCTCCAATTGCAATGGGTGGCCCAAAGCCAGTTTGCGGGCTACTATGCCGCCGATGCGATGGGCTTCTGGGAAGAAGAAGGCCTCGATGTGACCATCCTCGAAGGCGCTGTTGAAATCGTACCGCAGCAGGTGGTGGCCAGCGGCGGTGCCGAGTTCGGCATTGCGTGGGTGCCGAAAGTGCTTGAGAGCCGCGAGCAGGGCGCCGACCTCGTGAACATCGGCCAGGTGTTCCAGCGCAGCGGCACGCTCGAAGTCTCGTTTGTAGACGCTGGCATCGAGTCCGTCGAGGATTTCGAGGGCATGCGCATCGGCACCTGGGGCTTCGGTAACGAGCACGAACTGTACGCTGCGATGCGTGCGGTTGGCATCGACCCAGAAAACCCGGATGACGTGACCATCGTGCAGCAGCCGTTCGACATGGCCCTGCTCATCAACGGTGAGGTGGATGCCGCCCAGGCCATGACTTACAACGAGTACGCGCAGGTGCTCGAGCAGGTGAACCCCGAAACCGGCGAGCTGTTCCAGCCGGAAGAGCTGAACGTCATCGACTTTAACGACGTGGGCACGGCCATGCTCCAGGACCACATCTTTGTGACGGCTGATTGGCTCGCCGAAGAGGGCAGCCCCGAAATCGCCGAGGCGTTCCTGCGTGGTGCTTACCGTGGTTGGATCTTCTGCCGCGACAACTTCGACGCGTGTGTCGAAATCGTGCTCGACAACGGCCCCACACTTGGTGAAGGCCACATGCGCTGGCAGCTCAACGAGGTGAACAAGCTCATCTGGCCGTCGCCCGATGGCATCGGTGCGCTCGACCTCGACCTGTGGCAGCAGACGGTCGACGTGGCCATCGAAGGTAGCGTTATCGCCGAGGCACCGGGCGAAGCCGCCTACAACCTCGACCTGACCGCTAACGCGCTCGCCTCCCTCGCCGAGATGGACATGGAAATGGACCTCACCGGCGAAAGCTGGATGCCGGAAGCAGTCGAAATTACCCCTGGCGGCGAATAAACCGCACCGCACCTCAGCAGTAACAAAGCAATCCTTCCCCGGTCGAATTTTGGCCGGGGTTTTTGCTTGCAATTTGAGAATTTTTGTTCTAAAATAGCCGCATACCCATAGAACGCATTTTCGGTTCATGTATGGACAGGGCACCTCACCATGCCCTGTCTTTTCTTCTGCGCGCCCAATTTATTACAAAAACGCTTGCGTTTTGTTGCGCATCGTTAGACTTGCATTGCGATTTTGTTGCAACTCGTGCCTTTCCCAATGTTGGCTTCTACAATATTCGCTGGTTGATCGGAACTGACACACAAATGGCTGCCATCAAAAAAAAGAAGAAACAGCTCCCTGAGCTATCGTTGCCATCGCTACGACAACTACGTCGCACAGCGGTTTATGCACTGCTCGCGGTCGGTATACCGTTGATGGTCTATGTCGCGACAATTGGTTACCGTGCGCTTCGCCTGTGGCTTGCGCCTGCCCCCACGAACGTCATCGCGCCGCTGTTTACGCCCCAGGTCACCTACTGGGAACCGGATATTCTGCGCTGGTCGGAGGAGCACGGCATCGAACCGAATCTGCTCGCCACCATCATGCAAATCGAAAGCTGTGGGCACCCCACCGTGGGCAGTCCTGCCGGGGCGCAGGGGCTTTTCCAGGTAATGCCGTTTCACTTCCTCTCGACAGAAGACCAGCTAGACCCGGATACGAACGCGTTGCGCGGGGCCAACTTCATCAAAGAGTGCCACCGCTACGCGAGCGGCGACATCGGCCTGACGATGGCTTGTTACAACGGCGGCCCTAGTGTCACATGGAAGGCAAGCGCACAATGGCCTGCTGAAACCCGGCGCTACTATCATTGGGGTACAGCCATCTACGCCGATGCTCTCACCAGAAAGGACCACAGCCCCACGCTCGATCGGTGGCTGTCAGCTGGTGGTGCTCGCCTATGCGCCCAGGCGACTGTCGAAATCGGGCGGCGCTAGCGGGTTTCGTCGGCGCGGTTGTCGGGTGCGTACCGGTCGTAGATGACGACGGGGAGCGCTAAATTTCCCAGCCAGCGCGCGAGTATCTTCTGGATTTCGTCCCACTCATCGCTACGACCGAGCGGCGCAATCGCCAAACTGGTGATGTTCTCCCGTTGGTAGTCTCGCGAGAGCGAGAGCGCCACCGCATCGACGAAGCGCAGGCGCGTCGCGCCCACGTTGCTCTCGCGGATGACGGCCAGGGCTAGCCGGGGTTTCGTCTCGCGCCAAATCCAGGTAGTACCGGTTTTGATGCGCCCCCGGCGAGTCTGTTTGCGGAAGGCCGCAAAGGCGGTGGGGTAGCGGTTCTGCACCGCGAGGCCCAGCGGGTCCATCTCGTGGCGCGCACGGACGTTGTAGCCAACGAGAAGCGTTTGCGCAGTCGTTAGCAGCGGGTCACCGGTCACATGATGCATGGGCATAATGTCGTTCCTCGTGCCTCGATAACGCAAAACGCCGACCCGTGCAGGTCGGCGTTTGTGCTTGTCATAGGGATGTCGACTTACTCGTCGGTGTCGATGCGCGCGGAGATGTCCAGGCGGATGCCCGGTCCCATCGTGGAGGCCATCGCGGCACGGCGGACGTACTTGCCCTTCACGGCGGCGGGGCGCTGCCGCAACACCGCGTCTACAGCGGCCTGAGCGTTTTCCAACAGCTTGTCCTGCTCGAAGCTGGCCTTGCCGATGGGCATGTGCAGGTTACCGGTTTTGTCGTTGCGGAACTCCAGACGACCGGCCTTCAGCTCTTCCACGGCATTCGGCAGTTGGTCTGGCTGCACGACCGTGCCGGCCTTCGGCGCAGGCATAAGCCCGCGCGGACCCAACACACGACCCAACCGACCGACCTTCGGCATCATCGCCGGGACAGCCAGCGCGGCATCGAAGTCCGTCCAGCCTTCGTTTTGGATGCGCGCGATAATGTCTTCGTCTGCAATGATGTCGGCCCCGGCGGCCTCGGCGGCGCGGGCGTCGTCACCTTCGGCGAAGACCAGCACCCGAACCGTACGGCCCAGGCCGTGCGGCAGCAGCACTGTGCTACGAACCTGCTGGTCGCTGTGGCGCGGGTCGATCCCCAGGCGGAAATGCAATTCCACCGTTTCATCGAACTTGGCCTTGGCAGTCTCCTTCACGAGTGCGACCGCCTCCGGCAACGGATAGTCGCGTTCGCGGTCCACCAGTTCGGCGATAGCCTGTGCGCGTTTACCTTTACCCATCGTGTTGTTTCTCCTTGTGGTGCTGGTGGGCGTTTTCGCGCCCTCCCACATACTTTGGTTGATAATATTTCGCGGTGCGGTGACTTCACCAACTACCTACCGCTGAGTGTTGCAAGAGCTCCGTCGAAGCTTTTAGCGATTAGCCGTTAGCTCGGTCAGGTATCGAGAAAAGCGCGTTCTCACCGATCGCCTCGATCTCGTTACGTGCCTTCCGCAGAATCAATGTCCGGCGGGATGGCACCTCAGCTAAAAGCTGACAGCCAAATAGCCAACAGCTACCGCCCTAGTCCTCGACCTCGATGCCCATCTGGCGGGCCGTACCTTCGATCTGACGCATCGCCGCTTCGATGTCGTTTGCGTTCAGGTCCTGGAACTTCTGCTCTGCGATTTCCTGCACCTGCTTGCGCGTCAGCTTGCCGACCTTGTCGCTCTGCGGCGTCGAAGACCCTTTTTGCACCCCGGCAGCCTTCTTGATAAGGAAGGCAGTTGGCGGACTCTTCAGGATGAACTTGAAAGAGCCGTCGCTGAACACTGTGATTTCCGCCGGGACGATTTCGCCCATGCGTTGCGCGGTGCGCGCGTTGTAATCCTTGCAGAACGCCATCAAGTTGATGCCGTGCTGTGCCAATGCCGGGCCAATCGGCGGGGCCGGGTTGGCCTTGCCCGCCGGGATTTGCAGCTTGACGATTGCCTTGACTTTCTTCGCCATGTGTTTGTGTTTTCCTCTTCAGTTATGCCTTCTCGACTTCCAGGAAGTCCAGTTCTACGGGCGTATCGCGCCCGAAGAAGTTCACCATCACACGCACCTTCGACTTGTCCGGGTCGATGTCGGCCACCACACCGGGGAAGTCGTTGAACGGGCCGCTGATGATGCGTACGTTCTGCCCCACTTTGAAGTTCACCTTCACCTTCGGCGAGTCGTCCGCCATGCGTTCCATGATGGACTTCACTTCCTCTGGGCGAAGCGGTGTGGGGTCGTTACCCATCCCCACAAAGCCGGTGACGCCCGGCGTGTTGCGCACCACGTACCAGCTATCCTCGTCCATCCTCATTTCTACGAGGATGTAGCCGGGGAACACGCGGCGCTCCACCGTGCGGCGTTTGCCGTCCTTTACCTCGATTTCCTCTTCAGTGGGCACAATCACGTCGAAGATTTTGTCGCGCATGCCCATTGTTTCGGTGCGCTGCTCGATGGCATGCCGTACCTTGTTTTCGTAGCCACTGTAGCAGTGCACCACATACCAGTGGCGTTCCTCCGATAAATCGGACTTTTTGCCGGTATCGACATCGGGCAAAAAGCTCTGCCCCTCCAACTCATCGTCGATCGCGCTCGAAGTATCTTCGGTGTCGTCCGTGTCGATGTCGACCGGTTCGGGATCGTAATCGCTGCTGAAGGGGTTAATCTCGTCGCTCATGGGGTTACCTATACGCTATTGTTACGGGTGTAGCGTGCATAGGCGACCAGGCCAACGATAGAGGCCACAAACACCACCAGGAACAGCAACGGGTTGTTGAGGCCCACACGGAACAACTGCGTAAACCCAAAGCTGATAAGGCCCAGCGCCAGTGACGAAGCCACAGTGACGGCCAGCACGATGTACGTCAGGCGTATCGATTCTTCGCGGTCTGGCCAGGTGACCTTGTCTAGCTCACTGCGTACCCCGGCGAAGTAGTCGACGACACTGCGGGCGCTACGCACAACGATGTTACCACCACCGCTGCTATCGCCACCACCCTTGCGCCGGCTAGGGGTGGCATAGCCTTTTGCCTCGGTAATCCCCCGGTCGGCGGCTTCGGTTTCCTCAACTTCGGCTTCGGTGGTGCTTTCGGCACGCCGATTGCGGCGGCGGCGTCTCTTCTCTATGAAGCACTCAGCAGCCATGAAATCTCCTAAAGACTACTTAGACCCTATGACACAAAAC
>CAYSVE010000195.1:0-9160 GCA_964434365.1 uncultured Anaerolineaceae bacterium
ACACGGGGCTACCTAAACTAGCAGATCGTTACTTTCGAGAGAAGCTTGAGCGGGCAGCGTTAGAAGCTGACATTACAAGCTACGCGGTAGAACTCTCGACTGACGTGTTGCCCGCTGCCGGCCCAACAAAGGGGCGGGATGAGCTTGGCAATAGCTTTATGCTGGCGGGGCAACCGTTGACGCCCGAGCGCATCTACCAGGCCGACCTCCTCCTGACCTTCACAACTGCCGAAGCGCGTGCCCTTGCCGATCTGTTCGGCGGGCTTGCGTACAAGTCTGCCACATTGGGCGACATTGCGAACACCCAAGACGACATCACCCTCGACGATGCGCCGTCCATCAAGGTATTCGAAGGTCTACACGCGCGTGTTGCCAGCGCAATCGATGCTGCCTTCGAGCGCATCCTCGAACGTGCGCTCGCCAATCGACGCTACACGATGGGGCGCATGGGGATGTCCACGTCGTTGTTTTCCTACGAATTCCCCGACCTGTTCCCCGATCCTACCGATTCCATTTTGCGGTGGTGCAAAGCGTCAGCGATACCGTACGTCGATTGGAGTCGTGACATTGGCCGGAGTGTGATCTACTCTGAGGCCGAAATGGACCGGTTTGCCGAGATGCTGGCACGGTACGACCTCAAGTGCGAACACATCCACGGCTTTGAGGACACGACGTATCATGCAGTCGCCGATGGCGAAGCACTCGACAAGTATATCGAAGTGCAAAGCAACCGCATCGAGCTTTGTCATCGCCTGGGCGGCGATGTCGTGGTGGTTCACATGCCCGGCATTTTCTGGTCGCACATGGGCTTTGCCCTCCCACAAGCCCTCGAACGATCCACGCGCGCCATCGACAGACTGCGCCCTCTCTGCGAGAGGTACGGTGTTCGATTGGCTGTCGAAAACTACCGCGAGCAATCGAGTGTGCAGCGGCTGGATTTCTATCTGAAACGCTATCCTGAGATCATGGGATTCTGTTTGGACATCGGCCATGCCAACCTCGTAGACGGTGAAACCGAAGACATGCGCGGTTATGGCGCGCCGCTGTGTGCCTTGCATCTACACGACAATGACGGGTCCGACGACCATCACCAGCCGCCGTACTTTGGCACGGTCGATTGGCCTGCGCTGTTTCAATGGCTCGCCGACATCAACTATCAGCGCTCAATAAACTTCGAGCTGATCTACGATCGCAGGTTTTTCGATGGGAATCCGATGGAATTCCTCGCCCATTGCGAAGCGCGCATGCGTCAGGTTACAAATCTATTGCCGATAAGCAGCGTAAACGGGGGCTAGGTGTGGCCGCGATCCTTGAGGCAATTCACGCGCACAAAGTGTTTGGCGGCGGCATTCTCGATGCCACAACCACAGTCGCGGTCGATGACTTTTCGTTAACCTTCGACGATGCACAACCATCAATCACTGCCGTCGTGGGGGAGAGTGGTAGCGGCAAAACAACTATCGCCCGTTTGATGCTTGGTTTCGAGCAGCCGACTTCCGGCGAGATACGTTACCGGGGCACCGCCCTTACAGCGCTCGATGGGACGGATTGGCGCAACTTCCGGACGGATGTACAGGCCGTGTTTCAAGCCCCGTTCCAGGTGTACAATCCGTTCTATCGAATCGCCCATGTTTTGAAGGTCCCTATCGACCGCTTCGGCCTCGCAAAAAGTCGGCGCGCGCGCGATGCCATCATCGAAGGCGTGTTGACAACCGTTGGGTTGCAACCTTCCGAAGTACTCGGGCGGCACCCGCATCAGCTGAGTGGGGGGCAGCGGCAACGCATCATGGTTGCGCGAGCGCTGGTGGTCAATCCAAAGGTGATTATCGCTGATGAACCTGTGTCGATGATTGATGCGTCGCTGCGCGCGACTGTGCTAACGACGCTACGTAAACTGAACCGCGAATCTGGCATTTCGATTCTGTACATCACACACGACCTGGCAACGGCCTACCAGATCAGCGATCGCATCATCGTGCTATATGCCGGCAAAGTCGTAGAAACCGGCCCGGTCGAAACGGTCATCAAGCAGCCTAAGCACCCATACAGCCAGCTACTCATCAACGCCGTACCGCAACCCGACCCAGACCGCAAATGGCAGGTTGCTAAGAACCCTGCCCTCGCTGTACAACCGGGCGATACACGTAAAGGGTGCCCGTTTGTGGCGCGCTGTTCACAGGCGCTGCCAGCATGTGTGGATGTGGTGCCTGAGCTACAGGAGACAGACGCCAAACGGTGGGTGGCGTGTCATCTGTACGACGAACAAGCGGTGGGTGCCGAAACATTGTAAGCCAGCGAATCTCGACATAGGTTCGCAGGATTTTCGCCATCAATACAGACGGAGCCAACGAGGAACATGCTCACATATATCACGGGCGCACACGCTGTGCTGGCAGATGAAGTAATTACGGATGCCAGCCTCCTCATCAAGGACGGGTTGATCGATGCCATCAACCCGACCTCAACCGCATCTGCTAGGGTGGTGGACCTGCAAGGGGCGTACCTCCTGCCTGGGTTCGTCGACCTGCACTGCGATGCCATCGAGCGCGACTTCGAGCCGCGCGCCAATGTGTTCTTTCCTGCGGCGTTTGCGGTGGCGATGGCCGATCAGCGCAATACGCTGGCTGGGATTACCACCATTTTTCAATCTGTCGCCTTCGACAACAAGCAGGGTGGGGTGCGCAGCATCCACAGGGTCGAAGCGCTCGTTCGGGCGATAACCGAAGCGCGTGGCAAAACCCGCATCGAGCATCGCGTGCATGCACGTTACGAAATCCCAGATGATAAAAGTGAAGCGACCGTCATGCAGCTTATGCAAGAGGGGGCCTTGCATATGCTCTCGCTGATGGATCATACGCCTGGTCAGGGGCGGAATAAAGTAGCAGCGACGAACAACGCGCCGATTCGCCTCGGGGGGTACGCATCAACGGATGGCCACCTGTCCCCGATCCACTCGTCAGGGGCGCACGCGCGCCTAACACGCCTTGCGGGTGCCACCGTTCAGCATGCAATTCCTCTTGCCAGCCACGACGACGATACCGCAGCGCAAGTGATGCTGTTCGGCCAACTCGGTGCAACAATTTGCGAATTTCCGCTCAACCTGGAGACCGCACATGCCGCGCGTCAACTTGGTATGAAAACCATCGTCGGTGCACCGAATCTCGTTCGTGGCAAGAGCCAAAGTGGCGCGATGCGTGCAATCGATGCGGTTCATGCTAACGCCGCAGACATCCTCTGCTCAGATTACCTGTCTCAATCTTTGTTGCCAGCCGTTATGTCCTTGCCAGCACATAGTGATTTGACCTTACCCCAGGCGGTTGCCATGGCCACAAAGAATCCAGCCCATGCCGTCGGGCTGACGGATCGAGGCGAGATAGCGGTTGGCAAACGTGCGGACCTCATTGGCGTTGGCGCTGTGGATGGCTTCGCCACATTGTGTGCGGTGTGGTCTGCTGGGAAGATGGTCCTTCACGCACCGCAGGCTTAATCAGGGTCGAGGCCGAAAATACCCGCACGCCGAGCGCGGCTATGCGACCACACATCAAGTTCGGGTATGCCGTCGATTCCCTTTAGATGCACCGGGTTGTCTTCGGGTAGCGGAAGCGCCACTGTACGCCCCGTTGCAGCCGATACGTACGCCCCCAGCACAACTTGCAGTGCCTGGTAACCCAGGTATGCAGGCACCCTCGGCGGTTGTCCACTTCGAATAGCCCCGTGGAAGTCTGCCAGAATCCCAGCAAAACTGCGCCAATTCGCGTCCATCCAGTCCCCTTCGGCGGGTGGAAACGCGTAGTCGGTACGCTGGCCATCGCGGATGCGATACATCTCGCCCGGGAAGTCCCCGCCGCTCATACCGTAGTTTCGATCCCGCTTCGGGATCTAGACGTCGCTACCACTCACATCGACACCGCCGACGCCAGCCCCCCACGCCATTTGGATCGAGGCATAGCTACTCGGGAAGGCCACCTGCACCAACCCGAAGTCCTCGACGCCGAGGGCCTGCTCGCCATGCAGCGGCACATCGACATAGGCCATCACCTGCTCCGCTGTGTGGCCGGTTAGCCATTCGGTCAGGTAAACAGCATGCAGCATGTCCATCAAAATACCGCCGCCAGCGTGTGTCGAGCGCTTCCAATAAGGCTTGAACGTGGAGTTACGCGTATTATCGCCCACACCCAGAAGGTGCATGGTAATCATGCGTAAGTCGCCGATTTCTTCGTCATCGATAAGCTGTTTGAGTTTCCCAAATTCTGGATGGAATAAGTAATTGTGGCAGATCGTAAAGACCAGGTTGGACCGGTCTGCTAGGTCGATCATTTCGGCAGCAACAGCAGTATTGGGCGCGAGTGGTTTTTCTGTGAGCACATGCTTACCCGCAGCCAGCGAATCATGGATGAGTTGCACACGTTCGCGGGGTGGCGCGGCGATGACAACGGCCTCGATGTCATCGCGCAGCAGCAGGTCACGATGATCAGCGTAAATATCTTTGTCATCCAGCGTGAACCAGTTTTTAGCAACGTCGCGGCGCGCAGGGGTAATGTCCGCTACACCAACGAGTTCGACATCATCCGCATTGCGAATGGCCGGGCCATGCCCGTAGCTGACGACACGCCCGCATCCGATGAGTCCAAGCTTGAGCCGTTCCAAGTTGTATTCGTCCAATCACACTAAATCGTATTGGATAGCGAGCGTCGCAGCCTCGACACGGCTCTCGACGTCCATTTTGGTGAAGATGCGACTAACATAGGTTTTCACAGTCGAAGGGCGCAACTTAAGTTCAAACGCGATTTGTGCGTTGGTGTGCCCCCGCACGATCAACCGTAAGACCTCGATCTCGCGCTCGCTGAGCGCATCGACGAGCGCCGGAGGGTACTTTTGGTCGGGGAAGCCTGGTTCGGCGAAGGGGGTCGTGCTGGGTTCACCCGTGTACACGCGGCGTACGGTCTGTGCCAGGTCATCGCCGCTGATGTCCTTCATCAGGCAACCTATAGCGCCAGACCGCATGACATCACGGATGAGCGTTTTGTCACTAAAGCTCGTTAGGCCGATGACCTTGGCGTTTTGGTCCAACCGTAGGATCATGGCTGTTGCGGCAGCACCCGTCATGTCTGGCATGACGAGGTCCATGAGGGTCACATCTGGCGCAAATTGCGTGTACTTGGCAACGGCTTCGGCGCCACAAGCCGCCACTGCGACTAATTCGATGTCGTCGTGCACCCCCAAAAACGTGGATAGTCCAGATCGGACGATCGCATGATCATCCACAATCATCACAGCAATCGGTTCAACCTGTATACCAACCAATTCTTCCCCCTTAACAATAATGATTCTTCAGCACATTGCATTTATCGGTATCTTGTACTGCGGTGGGGTAAATACTGCTGCACCCAAGGTGGTGAGTGGAAGCGGCTGTTGTCTCGACTTAGACGCTGCTCGTGTTGCAAGCAACCCTCAAGTAGATCGACGGTAACCACAGGTAGCGTAATGGTGGGTGGCATCGTGGTTTCGCGTTGTTACAGTTGGCGCGCAGGTCAGCTATCGGTATGTCCTAGGCGATTAATGGGATTCGTTGCCTAATGCTGCGCGTATATAAGGTAACGCAACGACGTTAACGCCACTTTATCGATTAATCGAGCTTGGTGTAAGAATCACACACACACATTCGTGGCGATATCCATGCTTGCAGGGGGCCTTGTCCCCCGAATGCCCGACACGACGCACGCCTCTTTCCGATATGATTAAGTAACAACATTGCATTAATCTGCATCGCTTAACAGGTCATTGGTATAAACACGATTAGACTACGGAGTGTCGGTTTTGTCGGAGATTCTGGCGCGGTTTGCGCACATCAGCGATACCCATATACAGGCCGCCGGCAAAGGCATGAATTATGGCAACCTGGATAACTACCCGCCGGAACTGCGCGCTTTCATCGAGGACGGTGGGCGATGGCTACCACAACCGGCACCGGTGGTCAAAGGCGACGAAGCGGCGAGGCAACTGGTGCGTGAAATCAAGATGCTCCCGTTTGAGCTTGATTTTGTTATACACACGGGCGATGTAGGCCACGAGATCGAGACGGAGACAGACTACGAAATCGCGAAGCAAATTCTCGACGGCATCCCCTGCCCGTTATTCTTTGCAAGTGGCAACCACGACGATCCCGATGCACTTCAGGCGGTGCTTCTGGGGCGTAGCCAGCCTATCGTGCCATTCGACTACATGGATATGTGTAAGGGGGTACAAATCCTGTGTATGGATAGTTCAAAGCCAGATGAGTTGAAGGGACGCCTATCGAATGCGCAACTCGAGTGGCTGGCGCACACGACGCTGCACCAGGATGATGACTCGCCGTTGGTTATCGGCATCCATCACCCACCGCTGGGGTACGGCATCCCGTTCCACGACCACTTTGGTTTGTCGAATGGTACCGCCTTTCACAAGATCGTTGCGCAAATTGGCCCACGTCTACGAGCGGTTTTCGTCGGGCACAATCACCAGGAGCTACAGACTTTTCAGGACGGTGTGCTCTACAGTTGCGCCACTAGCCCCTACTATCAGTCGAATAATTGGCCAACGATCGAAGAAGCGCGGTGGGTCGGCAGTCGGCCAAATCCCGGCTTCACGGTGGAAACCCTCACAACCGACCGAACGTACTTCCGCCGCTATCACTACGATCTCTACTAATCCGGCTGTTAGCAAGTTTCATGCGACCAGAACGATCTAAATCCTCCATTGTGTTTGAGCATGTTGTCGATTCGATGTTTCGCACATTCGTCACGGCCCATCCACAGTCGGCTGTGTTCATATTCGATGAACACCTACGTTACCTGCGGGCGGGTGGCCAGGCACTTGGGGAAAGCACGACCTCTAACGTTGGCTTCATCGGCAAGGCAATTTACGAGGCCCTACCAAAGGCCACCGTTGCGCAAATCGAAGTGCATTACCTTGCAGCGCTACTTGGCGAAGTCCGTACCTTTAATTATGAGCGTGAGACACACGGCGTGGTGTACGTCGCCCGCTCTTTCCCGTTACTCGGTCTCGACAATGAGCCAATAGCGGGAGCAGTTATCGTAACGCCAACGCCTAAACCGACGATAGGCTACGACATCAGCCGAAACGTATCTGCCAATCGCACAACACGCCAACAGCAAGAGTTGGCGAATGCGCTACGCGACATCACCGGGGTCCTGAATAGCACCCTGGAATTGCCCCAGGTCCTCAAACGTATCCTGGATAACATTGGGATCGTCGTCCCGCACGACTCGGCCAACATCATGCTGATTAGCGATGGCATCGCACAAGTGGTGCGCATACGCGGTTACCCACCTGCTATGCGGCCTGTTGTCCAATCGCTCGAGCTGGACATTGCCACCACCCCCCACCTCGCCCAGATGATGACCAGTGGCCAGCCCGTTGTCCTTCATGGCGCTTCCATTGACTATGCCAACGGCTCTAAATATTTTCCGGGTGGCCCCCGTGTACAATCCTATCTTGGGACCCCGATTCGATTGGCTGGTGAGGTCATCGGTTTTTTGAACCTGGAAAGCAGGGTAGCAATGGCATTTGGGGACACACCCAGTGAGTGGCTATCGGCCTTTACAGATAGTGCAGCGATCGCGATACGCAATGCGCAACTTTTCGAGCGGGCACAGGGTGCAATCGTGTGGGAAGAGCGGCAGGCAATTGCACGCGACTTACATGATGCGGTGAGCCAAACCCTGTTTGCAGCGAATATGATCGCCGATGCACTGCCGTACCTGTGGGACAAAAATGCGGGCCAAGTTCCAGGCAAGTTGCACGATCTGCGGCAACTTACGCACCACGCGATGGCCGAACTTCGAACGATGTTACTGGAGCTGCGCCCCCAAACGCTAGAGACAACGGACTTCGAAGACCTGCTAAAACAGTTACTACGTACGTACGGTAGCCGCACCAAAACTGAATTCGGCCTCGTGTTCGCCACATCCGAGAACGTTGACCTGCCTGTCGAGGTGAAAGTCACGTTTTATCGCATCGCGCAGGAAGCCATCAACAACATCATCAACCATTCTGCCGCAAGCAATGCAACTATCTGGGTGCAGCAACCAGGCGATACCTTGATGTTGATCGTCGCAGACAACGGGCGCGGGTTCGAAATTGATCTATCTTACCCGGGGCATCATGGCCTGCGCATCATGCGCGAACGCGCCGAAAAGATCGGCGCAACGGTGGAAATCCGCAGTGCGATCAACAAGGGAACAACTATCGAGGTCATGTGGCCGCTTGCGAATGACTCAAGATAAGCCGCCAAGGCTCTAACGCTTGGTCAAGAGTCGGCCACGCTGGATGGGGTCAGACAGGGTGCGCAGTGTCGAGGCCAGCAGATTGATGCTGAGGGTCGTCAACAGCATCGCAATCCCTGGGAAAGCGCTGATCCACCACGCGTTTGTTAGGTAGGGGCGTCCACTGTTGATCATACCACCCCACGAAACGCTCGGCGACTGCAACCCGAAGCCTAGGAAACTGAGGCCAGCCTCGGAGAGGATGAGGATGGCAACTTCGGTGGTGCCTAGTATGATGAGCGGAGACGCAACGTTCGGCAAGATGTGACGCCAGATGATCCCAACATCCCTCGCGCCGATAGCAACAGCTGCGTCGACAAAAGGGGTTTTTCGATAGTTCAGGGCTTGCCCACGGGCGATGCGCGCGTAAAGCATCCAGCGAAACGCAGCCAGCGCCAAGACGAGGTTCCAGAAGCCTGGCCCCACCACAAACAGCAACAACAGCGCAAACAACAGCGACGGCACGCTCATCTGCACATCGACAAGGCGCATGATGATGTCATCGAGCCAGCCACCGTAGAAGCCTGCGATGACACCCAGGGCGCTGCCGAAAATGGCAGAGGAGAACATGGCAGTCAATCCAATTACCACCGATGTGCGTGCACCATAGATGATCTGGCTCAGGATGTCGCGGCCAAGGGCATCGGTCCCCAGCACATGCGGAAACGCAACGTCGCTCACGGATGGCGTCATCGGGGGTTGATTGCGCAAGCGCAGGTTTTGGAGCGCAGGATCGTGTGGCGCGATGAGGTTCGCGCTGGTTGCCATCACCAACACGATGAAGAGGATCACAATCGAAAAAACTGTTACAGGGTCAAGCAGCAGCAATCGTAGCG
>CAYSVE010000196.1:0-9121 GCA_964434365.1 uncultured Anaerolineaceae bacterium
GGGTGGGGCCCCGGGGGGGGGGGGCCGCCGGGGGGGGGGGGGGGGGGGGGGTTTCGGTTGGGCTGGTGGTTGCTTGTAAAGGTTGGGTGTGGGTGGTGGGTCTAGCGGGTTTTCGACGACTGTGGGTGGCTCGACAGGCGGCAGGTCGGCCTGGGCTGCCGGTTTCGCAAGGGGTAGGTCCTCGGTGGTGTTGACCGGGTTGATGGGTTCGGTCATTGCGCGGGCCAACGCGAGCGAGTCGATGACCGGGTCTCGTAGGGGGAAGGTAAAGAAGCTGGTGGGTGTACCTTCGTTGTCGCGTACCGCCTCGCGGAAGGCGGTCGCCATTTCGGCGATGTCGGGGTAGCGCTCACCAGGGCCTTTCGCCATGCCGCGCGCAATCACATCGCTCACTTTGGGCGGTAGGTCCGCACGGCGCGTGTGGGCGAGGGGAATGGCATGGTTTACGTGCATTTGCCCGAGTTCGAGCACGACATCGGCTTTATAGGGCAGGGTGCCGGTAACCACCTCGAACATGATGACGGCAAGCGAATACTGGTCGACGGCCTGTGAAAGCGGAAAGCCCTGCCACTGCTCCGGCGACATGTACGATGGGGTGCCAAGTGTCGTGTACTCGTTGGTGAGGCCGGGGTTGTTTTGCAGCACGCGCGCAATGCCGAAGTCGACGACGTAGGGGTCGCCCTGGCCGTCGAACATGATGTTGCTCGGCTTCATATCGCGGTGGATGACACCGCGCCCGTGGGCATAGCTAAGGGCCTTCGCGAGTTCGGAGAGCAGTTCTGCGGCCTCGCCCAACGACATGAACGGCATTTCCTCTTTTTTGCGGCGCTTTATCCGCTCGCCGAGGGTGCCGCCGGGCATCAGCCGCATGACGATGTAGCTATAGTCGTCCTGCACGTCGTAGTCGTAGACGGGGATGATGTTGTTGTGCTCCAAGGTGGCGGCGGTGCGTGCTTCCAGCTTGAAGCGATCCAGCGCCTTTTCGTTCGAACTGAGTTTGCTGGCGAGCACCTTCACCGCCACATCGCGGTTGAGCTTCGGCTCGTAGGCGACGTACACTGCGCTCATCCCACCTTCGCCGATGCGCTCGCGTAGCGTATAGCGCCCAAGCTGCTTGCCCTCTAAGTTGGTGACCATCGCGTTACCCCATCGTGATTGCCCTACGTGCACGTCCCATTGTAGCGCAGTCGGCAAAACGCGCCGATGAGAAACGGTTTCAGCCGACTAACGAAGGGTACCAGGAGGGTTGGTCAAACGGTCATCGTGGCGAACGCGGCGACGAGGCGATGGCAGAATGGTTCGAACTGGGCGGCGGCGTCGATGAACTGGTTGGGCTTCACACAAAAGGTGCTGTAACCCTGTTCGATTTGCGGTGGAATCGAGGCGAGGCCGTCGTCGAGTGTGGAGGGGCTGTTGTCATCGGGGAAGACCGCCCGAATGCCGCCGATTTTTTCGAGGTCGGCGTAGTCGCGCCCGGCGGTTTTCATCGCAGCCTGGAGCGTTTGCAGTTCTTCGGGTGGGGGCGCACCCAGCGGATGAAAGCCGTCGCCGTGGTTTACCAGGCGGCGCACGATGGCATTGTGCAGGCGCTGGCCGCCGAACCACAGTGTCGGCCCGCCGGGGCGATGCGGCTTAGGTTCCATGTACAGGTCCTCGAATTGGTAGAACGCGCCGTGATAGCTGGCCGGTGTTTGCGTCCACAGCAACTTCCAGATGGCGAGATGTTCATCGAGGAGTTTGCCGCGTTTATCGAAGGGCACGCCGAGGTGGTGGTATTCGTCTTTGTGCCAGCTTACGGTAGGCTGCACGATGAGCCGCCCCTGGCTGATGGCGTCGAGGGTGGCGAGTTGGTGCGCCAACAGCACCGGGTGCCGCAGTGGCGCGATGATGGCCCCACAGAACAGGCGCAGCGTCGTCGTGCGTGCGGCGATGGCGCTCATCAACAACATGGAACTCGGCCATGGTGTCGCCGGGTCCTGGTTGCCGGGCAGGGCGTAGTCGCGGGGGTTGCCCATGATGCCATTGCTGCCCGCGCTTGGCCCCATCGTAATGTGTTCGCTAATCATCACGCCATCAATGCCCGCTTTTTCGGCGATTTCCGCCCAGTCGACGAGGGTGGGCAGGTCTTGTTTGTCGACGAGCGTCCAGTTTTCGCTGAGGATGAGCATGATTTTCGGTGGGGTCATGTGATGTGCGCCCGCTCGATGAAGGTGCGAATCCAGGTACCCATCATGGTCGCATCGGGCGAGGCATCACTGACGGATTCATGCGCGCGGGTGACCTCCGCCGGAGTGATGGCGTTCATCTTGTCGAGGTCGCGGAGGAAGCCAGTCAGGGAAGCTTTGGTCATCTCTGGGTGGCCCTGGATGCTGAGGACGTGGTCACCGACTGTGAGCATCATATTGTGGCAGGCCGGCGAGGTCGCGATGCGGGTGGCGTTGGGTGGCAGGGCTACGACTTGATCTTTGTTGAGGTGATGCACTTTCACGCCGTCCACGGGCGCCGCATCACCCATCCACGGATGGTCATCGAACACCTCGAATTCGTACAGCCCGGCCTGCCAGCCAACGGGCGATTGTTGGACCTTGCCGCCGAGGGCTTCGGCGATGAGTTGATGCCCGAAGCACACGCCGACGGTCGGCACCTGGGCTGTATCCAAGTCACGGACGAAGGCCTTCAGTTGTTCGATCCACGGTTCGTCTTCATAGGCGCTGGACGGGCTGCCGGTGAGCAGGAACGCATCGCAGGCATCGACGCCGGGCGGGAACTCGCCCACAGCGACATGGTATGTTTCGAAGTCGCCTTCATAGCCGACCCCACGCAGCAATGCGATGAACGCCTCCGCTTCTGGCGGGCCACCCGTAAAATCGTAGAACCGCTGCGGAATGCAATCGAGAATGCCAAGTTTCATTCGGTGTTGTCCTCTATATCCCAGTAACCAATGTAGAAGCCGTATTGCTCGTCGAGCGCTGGCCCCATATCGAAGAGCACCCGGGTGGGGGTTTCGGTACGGTTACGTAGTCTACGTAACCACGCGAAAAGTTCCATCGTGAGGGCTTGCCGCACGTCGGCGAGCGCTTCAGCTTCGCCGAGGTTGTGCAGTTCGTCCGGGTCTTTCACCATGTCGAAAAGCTGCGGGCGGTGCTTCTCGTGGAAGACGAGCTTATAGCGCTCGTCACGAATCATGGTAGCGCGGCAGTCGTAGGGGTGCAAGCCGAGCGCGAGGCGCGCGCTGTGGTCGCTGTAGTCGATTTCGCTGACGGTGTGGGTGCGCCAATCGGTGGGGGTTTCGTTGTGGAGCAAGGGTAGCAACGAGCGCCCTTCGACCCGTTCGGTTTCGAGATCGCCGCCCGCGATGTCCACAAAGGTCGGCACGATGTCGACCGATTCGACGAAGTGGGTGCAGACCGTGCCGCGTGTGGCATCGGCTGCGGGGGATGGGTCGGCGATGATGAGTGGAAGCCGCACCGATGGCTCGTGGAACAGATATTTTTCTCCGAGCCAGTGGTCGCCGAGGTAGTCGCCGTGGTCGCTGGTGAAGACGATGACCGTGTGTTCGGTGAGGCCGTTTTCGTCCATGTAGGCGAATAACCGCCCCAGGTGGTCATCGAGTTGTTTAACGAGGCCCATGTACGTCGGAATGACTGTTTCGCGCACAGCATCGCGGGAGAAGGTGCGGCTGTGCGCCGCGGCCATGTGGGCGGCGTACACCGGATGCGGATTTTCGCGTTCGGCTTCGCTGCGGACGGCTGGCATCACATCGTCGGCGGTGTACATCGCATGATAGGGTGCGGGGGCGACATAGGGCCAGTGCGGTTTGATGTAACTGAGGTGCAGGCACCACGGCGCATCATCTGCCGACTGGATAAAGTCGATGGCGCGGTCGGTGGTGTAGGCTGTCTCGGAGTGTTCTTCAAGGATGTTGGCCGCGTGGCACGCGTAACGCACCGACCAGCCGCTGAGGTGATTACCATCGTCGTCTACTGCGCCGTTGGCGTTGCGATCCCACGGGTTCACCGTGTCGTAGCCGAGGTTGCGAAGGTAGGTGTTGTAGGCGCTGTTCGGGTCATTAACGGGGTCCGGGCTGAGGCCATCGTCGCGCCAAACCTCGTCGAGTGCGCCGGTGATGAGCCGCCGCCCGACCTCGCTCTCGGGATCGATACTGAGGCGTTGTAAGGCGGCGTGGTTCGGCTTCACCGCGCTTTTGCCGATGACAGCGGTGCGCATTTCGGCAGCGGCGAGGTACTCGCCGAGCAGTTTTTCGCCCGGTTTGTACGGGTCATCGTTGACGTGGACGCCGGTGGAGGACATGTAGCGCCCGGTGTAAAAACAGGCCCGCGACGGCCCACACAACGGGGCCTGGCAATACGCGCGGTCGAAGCGGACGCCGCGTGCGGCAAGTGCATCGAGGTGTGGGGTTTGCAGCGTGGGGTGACCGTAGCACGAGAGGTAATCCCAACGCAGTTGGTCACACATGATAAACAGGATATTCATGCCGGGGTTTCGGTGAGTTGCTGCTTGCGTTGTTCGCGGGCGGCTACCCGCTGCCGGTGATTGCCGTACATGAATCCGCCGACGGTGACGACCATGATGAGGATCAACCCGAGCGAGATGGGCCGGGTGAAGAAAATCGTCAGGTCGCCGTTGGCCCCGCCGAGGGCCTGCCGAATGCGGCTCTCGAAGATTGGGCCAAGTACGAGGCCGAGCACAATCGGCACCGAGGGGACATCGAGGCGGTTCATGATGTAGCCGATGAACGCGAAGAACAGGGCAATCAACGGGTCGGTGAGGCGATAGTTGGCGCTGTAGGTGCCGACGAACGACAGGGTGAGCACGATGATGCCGATAAAGCGCGGGTTGACGCTGGTAATGCGTACCAGCCAGCGCGTCGTCAGCAACAAAAAAGCGAGGATGAGAATGTTCGAGATGAGCAGGCTAATGAAGAGGCCCATGACGAATTCCGGGCGTTGGTCGAAGAGTTGCGGACCCGGCACCACGTTGTGCACGAAGAACACCGAGAGCATCATCGCGGTGAGGGCCTCGCCGGGGATGCCCAACGCCAGCAGCGGAATCATCGCGGAGGCGGGGACGGCGTTGTTGGCGGCCTCGCTGGCAATGATGCCTTCCGGTGCGCCGTCGCCGAACTTCTCGGGGTTTTTCGAGAGGCGTTGTGCCAGCGAGTAGCTGAAAAACTGCGCCATGAACTCACCCACGCCGGGCAAAATGCCCATCCCCACACCGAAGCCCGCCGACGAAAACAAAATACGCGGGTAGCGAAACGCCTCGCGGAGGCCATCGAATACGCTGCCGGTGAGTTTTGGCGGTTCCGCTTGCTCTTGTTTTTCCACCAGCAGGGTAAGGGCCTGCGACATCGCGAACAGGCCGAGGACCATCGGCACGAGGGGGACGCCGCCTAGCAGCAACGACTGCCCAAATGTGAAGCGCTGCGTGACGAAGGCGGTTTCCATACCGATGGTGGCGAAGAACAACCCCAGCCCCAGCGTCATCGCGGCGGCGATGGCTTTTTCGCGGTGGGCCACCACCACGATGACCATCGCGAACAGGGCGGCCATTGCGAACTCGGCGCTGCCGAAGTTCTTGGCGAAGTTTGCCAGCGGCAGCGCGAGCATCATCAGCACGATGACGCTGACGATGCCGCCCACAAACGACGAACTGTAGGCCAGCGTGAGGGCGCGCTTGCCCTCGCCGCGTTTTGTGAGCGGGTAACCGTCGTACGTTGTGAGTACGTTGACGACCGTCCCCGGCGTGTTGATGAGAATCGATGGAATCGCGCCGCCGTACATCGACGCGGCGTAGATGCCAAGCAGCAGCGTGAGGCCGGGCAGCGGTTCCATCTGAAAAGTGACGGGCAGCAGAATGGCGATTGCGACGGCAGGCCCTACACCGGGGATCGCGCCGATGATCACACCCATGATGGAGCCGACGAACAGCGCTAACAGCACATCGAATTGGGTGACCTGTTGTAAACCGAGTAGTACAGCATCCATGATTACAGCCACTCCTGCCAGAAGTTCTTAAACCCGTTGGGGAAGGCGTTAGGGAATTGTTGGAAGACCTCAGGGCGGGGCATAAACACGTTAAGCCCCCACTTGAACAGGGCGACCAGCGCCAGCCCGGTTATCACCGAAGCGAGTGCCCAGCGCCAACTGCGCAACCCCACACGCAAGCTAAGGCCCAGGACGAAAATCGTGCTCGCGAGGAAGTAGCCCACCCACTCGAACAACCACATATAAAGCCGGAAATAAACAAAAAACTCCAGCGGCAGAATCCACTGCCACAACTCGATGCCGAAGGCACGCGCGTTGGGTCGGGCTAGGGGGTTGCGCAGCACGATGACACCGTGCTGGATGCACAAAATAAGCGCCATGAGCGTGATGAGGCCGAGGCTCAGGGCTGGCATGAGCGCGGGCTGGGTCCACCAGCCCTGGCCGCCGGGGCCGGGTGAGGTTTGCGTGGGCAACAGGGCCAAAAAGCTCACCCCGAAGACCAGCATGAGGCCGTAGAAAAGCAGTAGCCCAGCACTCGTTTTCTGTATCGAATTATCTTCCATCAGATGTATGTTCCATCGCTAAAGCGTTACCGAAAAACGACACACCCCCATGAAGCCCACGGGGGTGTGCAAGGCGAAAACGGCTAGCCGTCCATCCGCGAGATCATCTCGGCGGTGAGGTGCCAGTCGCGGTCGACGAGGGCCTGCGCCTCTTCGCCAGCCAGCCAGTAGACGAGCGCGCCAGTCGTCTCGGAGAGTTCGCGGGCGGGGTCGCTTTCGAGGGCGGCCACGGCGGCGGCTTCGATGACATCACGCACATTCTGTGGCGTATCCTTGCGGACGAACAGGCCATTCCACAACGAAATGTCCAGGCCACCCTGCTCGGCGAGGGTCGGCACGTCTGGCGTCATCGGCAGGCGGTCGTCGCCGATGTTGGCGAGGATGGTCACTTCGTCGAGGCACGGCAGGAGCAACTGCACGGTCGTGTTGATGACATCCACGTCACCGCTAGCGAGCGTGGAGCAGTCCAGCGCGTCGAAGGCGGCTTCACTGGCGAAGGTGCCACCGAGGTCTTCCATGCTGAGGATGGTCGCACGGGTGGGCGTGAGGCCGAAGCCGAAGTGGCCGAGGCTCACCTCGTTGCTTGTGGAGTACTCGGCGAGTTCGGCCATGTTGGTGTAGGGGGCATCGCCTGCGGCGGCGATGACGAAGGGATACGTGAGGAAGATGCCGACCGGCTCGAACTCCTCGCGGTCGTAGGGGGCGTTGCCGTTCTGCACCTGGACGGTGGGTACACCGATGACAAACGAGCCGACGGTGTGGCCGTCTGGCTCGGCCTGGAAGACCTCGGTCGCGCCGACGACGGCACCGCCGCCGGGGATGTTGACCACAGCAGCCGGGACGCCGGTCTGGGATTGCATTTCCTCGGCGATGAGGCGCGTGAGCACGTCTTCGAGGTCACCTGGCGGCCAGGGCACCACGAACTGCACCGGGCGGTTGGGGTAGTCGTCCTGGGCCGCGACGGGACCGATCGCGATCGCGAGGATCGTTGTGAGGCAAAGTAGCAAAAAGAGTTTTCTGTTCATTACACAATGCTCCTATTCACAGTGGATAGACTCGTGTCGATTGTAGACAATAGGTCGCTCATCAGGATGTGAGTTCATACTTATGTGCTGGTGGTGTGTCGGTATGGTTTATCTCCCCCGTTATATCTTTGATACGTAAGTCGGGCAGACGTAGCGTGCTACGTCCCTACCAGGTGTGCTGCACGGCTGCGCACACACCGGTTCCCGCTACTCCCGAGTGTAATATGAATAGGCCGATGTACGCTCGATTTCTACGGCTTCGTCATCGAAGCGGAAATAGGAACGCGGCGGCAGTACGCCCCAGGTGTTCGAGGCATACGGGTTGTCTGGGTGGGTGGTGGGCACATGGTCGACATCGAGCACCTGCATATCGCAGTAAACTTCGATGAAGTGCTCTTCCTCCCACATGCGCCAGTAGGTTGCGAGGTTCTGCGCCATGCCATGACGCAGCGGCCCCCAGGTGATGAAGCGCCCGTGCTTGGCAATGTGGTCGAGCACGGTGCGCATTTCGCCCCAATCGACGAGTTCGTAGGCCACGTGATGAATGTGCGCGTAGCCTTTATCCAAAAAGGCCAGCACATGGTGGCGCGCATCGATGTGCATCCACACCGCCCCATCGCCGATCCAATCCGTCACTTTGAAGCCGAGCACAGCGGTGTACCAATCGCACACGCGGTTTGCGTCGCTCGTGAGGTAGTTGACGTGGCCCAGGCGACGGGGATGAAAGCCGCGCAGCGTCTCGGTTTCGATCATCACCGGCGGGCGATGGTCGTCGGACCTGTGACGGGGGACCAATACGATGCGGTTGCCGTCGGGGTCTTCCACCTGTAGGGCGTCTCCGCGCAATGGGACCGTAACGCGTTCGGGTGTTTCACCGCGCTCTTCGAGTTCTGCTGCTGCCTCGTCGATGGTGAGGCCGGGGCGTAGTTCGTAGGCCACATAGTTGACCGATGGCTTGTTCTCGCCAGCGGGCATGAGTGCGAGGCTGTAGTCCTCATGCATACAGCGCATGAGGGCGGTGCCGTCGGCTTGCATTTCGCCGTGCAACCCCAGCAGCATCTCGTAGCGGTGCATCGCCTCGGGCACATCGGCGACCCACGATGCGGTATGGTGCAGGTTCACGCACAACTGTTTATCATCGAATAGCATATATCTACCCTCTGTGATCGTCTTTTTTTGTGAAAGCTCAGTTTGCGTACCTTGCCTCAGGATAGCCCGTAATGCGCCGTCATTTCGTCGACAAGCTGCTTCTGGAAATCGACGACGCGGGCAGCGGGTTGTTGAGCCGAGGTAAGGCCAACGAAAGGGTCTTCGACGGCGGTGGTTTCGTTGGCTAGCGTTTCGAGGACAGCCAGGCCACAGAAAGGCACACAGGCTTCGGCATAGCCGCCTTCGTGGATGGCGACGACCCGCCCTTCGCAAACTTCATCGGCAAGCGCCATAACAATCTTTGTCATTTCGCGATAGGAATCGCTGTGGAGGAGCATGCGCGCCAGCGGATCGACCCCATTGGCATCGAGGCCAC